>NZ_JACSWA010000483.1 GCF_016888125.1 Spirulina sp. CCY15215 | reverse complement strand
TCATCCTACGTCGATTGCGACGGTCTATGTCTCTAGCCGGATTGATAAATTTCCGTGCTTTTACAGTACCGTCCGCACCAACTATAGCTGCTGTTGCCGCATTGTTAATCCCTAAGTCTACGCTACAAACATATTCTGATTCCTCTCTTTCGACTTTTTTAATCTTTACAGGCATGGAAAGCTGACAGGTTCTTTTGTTGACCACTAATGC
>NZ_JACSWA010000482.1 GCF_016888125.1 Spirulina sp. CCY15215 | reverse complement strand
ACAATTCCCCACGATCCCGAAGAAATACAGCGATGCAATCCCTTTACTGCTTCTATTCCCTATGATTGGTCATTAAAACATCACTAATCGATGAAAAGTTAACATGAAAATCTTAATTACAGGTGCTTTAGCAAAGGCATCGAAGTCGTTGTAAGCTGTTACGCATTTAAACCACCGATTCTACGGGCTGAACCCTTTGGCCTGCTTAGATCGAGGCAAACATTTGAATGATTAATAGCTTAGTAGGTGGTGCCGAAAGGGTCGCTTTCTTCGATGACCCGACCGCGTGCGTCGTAGACGTAGGATTGAATGATAGTACCTTCCCCGTCTTTCATCGCTAGCAGGTTGCCGCGAGAATCGTAAGTTTATCATTTTTCTATTTTTAGTCTTCTGTTGCTCCTGCATTGAGAAGGAGTTGAACGATTTCAGATTTATCCTTAGACCGAGCAATTTTTAAGGCAGTATTCCCTGCATTATCTTTAACATTTATATCAACCCCATTTTTGAGTAAAAATTGAATGACTTCTAAATATTTATGAGAATTTTGTGGTAACAATCGAGCGACAAATTTTCCGGGGTGTGTAGCTCGGTCAACAGCAATCATTAATGCTGTTTTTCCATTACGATCTTTAGCATTCAGATTTGCTCCAGATTCAGTTAAGAACTTCACTATTTCAAATTGACCAAAATGTGCAGCTTCTAACAAAGCAGTTAGTCCAGTTTGTTCGCTTCTCATTTCTAAATCTGCATTATTTTCTAAAAGAATTTTTACAACATCTAATTTCCCCCAATAAGAAGCAAAGCATAAGGCGGTATTTCCTTCAGAATCAATGGCATTAATATTTACTCCATATTTGATTGCTTCTCTAACTTTATCGATTTGTCCTTCGCCAGCTGCCAAGATAAAATCTTCAGTAAATTTATCGCTTTTTCTTTCTTGGTAGACTAAACCTTCCGGTAATTTTTTCACTGCTTGTTCAAATAATTTATTTGAAGTTAAGGGTGCTAAATAATCAAATATCTCTTTTCTACCTAGAATAGCCGCAATCATTATAGCGCTAAAGCCATCTTCTCGAATGGCATTAACATCAGCCCCTTTTTCAACTAAAAATTTTACAGTCTCAAGATTACTCTCGCCAGAGGCATCCATTAGAACAGTTTGATCGCTTTCTAACTTTATATTAATATCAGCTCCAGAATTAATAAAAGCAGAAACTATATCTAATCTTGAATTTTCTACAGCAATACTTAGCGGATAACTATTGACAAAATAAAAATCTACACCTGCTTTTAATAAAACTTGCACAATCTCAAAATGTCCCAATTCAACTGCGTGTTCCAGAGGAGTACATCCCCAATCACCAATCTCATGAATATCAACACCATCTTTTATAAGTTTTTGGACATTTTGAATATCTCCAGCCTCAATCGCATTATGAAGTGAAGATTGATTTGGATTAGTATTATTGTTTAAAATCAATATATTTAGAGTCATTGTTTTTTTATTCCATTGTTTCAAATTTTTAAGAGAGAGGTGCTTTCACTTTATTGTCTTCTTTAATGGATAAAATCACAATAACTACACCACGTTTAAAACCGCCTTTTCGGAGCAATTCGTTCTGTGCAGAAGTTCCGGGATACATAGTGAAAAATCCTGTAATACGTTTTCCATATAATCGAGCATGATTAACAATCGCTAACCATTGATCGTGTTGATCTCCATTCTTTCTATATTTATCAATCATTGTTTTGACTGACATTTTAAAATCTCCAATTAACCAACTATCTACGTTCATATTTGTTGGATTATTTGGTTTGATGAGATAATCTGGTCTTGGTACACCAGGAGAAAAAGGTGAACGAGCACCAAAACGTCTTATATTTAATCCTTCATCTTGTGGAATTCCATCTTTACTTATAGGTACTTCAAGATGTATATAGTTAAGAAAATTTTGATCCCCATCAAATCCTTCTCGAATATCTTTTTTCGTGCGACGCTCAAATTCCTTCCCAGCAGTTTTTCTTTTAAGCACTGGATCTGTTATCGCTGCAACTGCATCCCATATTTCTTTAGGATCAAAAGGAAGATAAGCACGAAGTGCTGAGAGGGCAATATCGTTAACAACTTCCTTAGCAGCATCTATTAAATAATCCTTAGCAGCTTGTCTGAATTGAATTTGAATAGTTTGTAGAATATCCTGACCATTCAGAGTAGAGTTTAACTCAACTAATGTAAACATCCCTGTAGGATCGCTATAAATATGAGGATTGTTATAAACAAACTGATAAGGATTAGAACTCTCAGGCTCAGTTTCAATCACATCAACCGGATCGCGACTGACAAAACGCCCCGTTTCTGGGTCATAGTACCTTGCTCGGAAATGGTAAAAGTCCGTATTCGACTCCAACCATTGACCTTGAAAG
>NZ_JACSWA010000481.1 GCF_016888125.1 Spirulina sp. CCY15215 | reverse complement strand
AGTGGAATAAGTTGGCTCCGGCTTGGGTGCCGCCGTTGATATGGTAGGTGTTGCCGTTGTAGTTGATTATTGTCCCGGTGCCGTCGGGGGCTGCTGTGATGGATGTTTGCGCCTGGGCGGTGGGGGGTCTTGCTGCGATCAACCCGGTTAGGAGCAGGAGATACAGGAGTTTCGGCAGTTTTCGTTTTTTCACGATGGGGGACTGGTAGGTTTTCGTTTTTCAGTATAATCCCTGAAAGTTAGATAGTCTATTTTTTTGAGATTTCTTTACAATTTACTCTTGGGTAGAGAATGTTCTTTCGTTGTCGCGATGAGTGTAGTTTTCAGAGAACTTTCTTGTTTCCAGTTCTTCGCAGGTTATCTTAGAATCCGCATGAATACTATTATTAAAAATCTAGGGCAGGCGCAAGCATTTGCCCTGTACGTTGGGTTTGGGAGTAGGGGTGCAATGCTTGCACCCTGAAATCATGAATGCTTGCACCCTGAAATTATGAATGCTTGCACCCTGAAATTATGAATGCTTGCACCCTGAAATTATGAATGCTTGCACCCTGAAATTATGACCTATTATTTATTAAGATTTGATATTATTTTGGCTTGCTAATCCGATCGCGCTTCATCGGGTAAATAATCAAGATCGAGAATATCATCAAGAAGAAAAGGACAATCAGAGGGAAACATTTTGAGCGGTAAACCTGTTTCATCGGCTGCTAGTTTTCGCGATTGTTGATAGCATTTACCCAAACTTTCTTGCAGCAAAGATGTTAAACTGGGGCTGATTTCTAGGGCATCTTCAAGATGTTGACGATGTTTGCTAATGGTATAACGCCAGCTATTTGTTCTTTTCTCAGGTTGATAGCGATATTTGAGCAAGTGCATCAACAAAATTCTTAGATTACTTTTGAGTGCATTTTTCTCGCTTCGTCCCATACTTTCTATCTCTGCAATTAAGTTTTCCCAATCAACTTGTAATAATTTTTGCTCCCGCAATAATATTACAGTATCTTCTAACCATAAATTAAAATCCTGTTCGTATAAAGTTAGTTCCTGCGATCGCATTTTATTAACCATCTCAAATGATTCCTTTTCTGGCAATATCTAGTATAGCCCGATCCGCCAGGGATTGAAAATCCCTGTCTCATACAAAAAATCCATTGAAATGGATTAGGGTTATAGCGATCGCCCTTACCGGCCAAAAAATCCTTGACAGGCCACTAGGGCTAATTGATGAATTTCCTGCCAAGGTCGATCGCCTTCCCGCGCAACTTTAGCACAATCTTCATATTCGGGCTGAATATTGATAATTTTATCTCCTTGGCGAGCAATTTTCACTCGTATTGTTCCGTAAGGTGTAGAAACTGCTTGAATTTCTCGCGCTAAAATGCGACGTTCTTGGAAACTGCGACGAATGCCTAAAGTTGTCGTTTCTCGAAAGAGAATATTCTCTAATAATACAACTTGGGAAGGGCTACAAATGACCGTTAAAAGAATACCCATGCGAAACTTTTTCATGGCGATCGCCTGGGTAAACACATCTAAAGCCCCAGCCTGTAATAATTGTTCGCAAGTATAAGCAATACCTTGGGGATTCATATCATCGATCTGAGTTTCCAAAACCGCGATCGCCTCCAGATTAGCAACAGATTGAACCTCCCCCAACCAAATACGCAGAATATTAGGCATAGATAAATCTTTCGTCCCCGCACCTAAACCCACCCGAGACAATTGCAAAGGAGGACAAGAACCAAAACGAGTCACTAAAGTAACAGCTAATGCAGCCCCCGTCGGTGTCACCAACTCCATCGCAATACCATTATCATAAATCGGAACTTGTCCCATTTCCCATAACTTTAAAACCGCCGGTACCGGAACAGGTAAAATACCGTGAGCAGCCTTAACAGTACCTCCACCCGTGGGAAGTGCCGAACAATGTAGTTCGTCTATCCCCAACCAATCCAACCCCAAACAAGTCCCCACAATGTCTACAATGGCATCAGTGGCTCCAACTTCGTGAAAATGAACTTTTTCCGGTGCAATACCGTGAACCGCACCCTCAGCCTCTGCTAGGTTTTTAAAGACCTGTAAACTCCACTCTCGAACCCGTTTAGGTAGACTTGCACTCTTAATTAAATGCTCAATTTCGGGAAGATGTCGGGCAGGAAAATGATGATGATGTTCCCCTTGCTTCGATAATAGATCGATGTGTGCCTTAATTGCCCGTTGTCCCCGACGTTGTACAGTTTCGACTCGTAGATCGAATTCATCCCCGAGTCCCAACTTTGCCAACTGCGCGATCGCGTATTCTAGGGGCATCCCTAAATCGAATAACGCCCCCAGAAACATATCTCCGGCAATTCCCGTGGGACAATCTAAATAGGCAATTTTGGCCATGTTTGTATCGATCCTTAAAAATGGCTACTTTATACGATCTTCATCCGGATAACCCACAAAAACGACGAATAGAGACAATAGCAAGCGCCCTCCATGATGGTGCGGTGATGCTTTACCCCACCGATACCGTCTATGCGATCGGTTGCGATCTCAACGCAAAATCCGCCGTCAAGCGAGTCCGACAAATTAAACAATTATCCAATGATAAACCCCTTACCTTCCTTTGTTCCTCCCTTTCAAATATTGCTCGTTATGCTCGGGTTGAAGATCGAGCTTACAGCATTATGAAGCATTTGATTCCGGGACCGTACACTTTTCTACTCCCCGCAACCAAATTAGTTCCCCGCATCGTCATGAACCCCAAACGCAAGACGATCGGCATTCGAGTTCCCAATGATGTTATCTGTCACACTCTCTTAGAGACCTTGGAAAATCCGATTATTTCCACTTCAGCACATATTCCCGACGAAGAAGGGGAATTTCCCACCATTGGACTCGAGCGATCGCGGCTTTTCGATGCCCTCGATCCTTTTGTAGATATTATCATCGATCGCGGCTCGGAATTAGGCTACCAAGTTTCCACCATTCTCGATTTTACTGCCGAGAAACCTTTTATCCTGCGGAAGGGTCTGGAATGGGAAGTTGCTGAAGAATGGATCGATGTTTAATTAGGACTTACGCATTAACGGGCAAGATGCCCGCACTACCATAACAGGAGAATACAGTAGTGGGAGCGTCTCGCTCCCTAGCTGCGTAAGTCCTATTAATCTAAACCGATTCCTTCTACACAAGCAGCGATCGCCATTCCAAACGCAAGGCCGCATTTTCCCAACTGTCTGCTAAACCCGACTACAACTCAAAGGTAATTCGGTATTTTCAGAGAAAAGGAGAAATGCTCAAAGCTACAACTCAAAAGGATTTTAGGGATTTTCTCCCCCTTCTGTCATTTCTGGAGATTTCGGAGAAATGCGTAAACTTGGGGTTGTGACACAGAGAATCCTTGAACACCGAGTTGTAGTGCGTAGATTCAAAGTGTAAGCAATAAGGTAAAACACGCAAATAAAGCGTCATCCTTACCGCCTACACTTTTCTAATTTTTCGACGGGGCATTACCATGAACGCTAACACCTGCAATCTCATCAATCCTTCTTCTGTTGAAACCGCTACCCATCCGGAACAAAATTCATCTTCTCCTTTCTTTTTAGAAGAAGTTATTTTAAATGAACTCAAAACCCACATTGGCAGAATGCCGCGATCGGCACAAGCCTTGGCAAATCGTATCTCTACGGAAGTCCAACGGGTATGCGACAAAAGTACCCGCATTCAAAAATCCGGTCAAATTCGCAGCCATCAACTCTATTTGGCACACCATCGTCTCAATAAATGCTTAGACTACTACAAAGCGGGTTCTTCTCGGGGTCGAGTAGACCTCCACAGCACACTCAGCACCATCGTTTATCGCCATATTGCCCCTGCTAAGGCACAATTAGGCTTTTCCGGTCGTTATAACTTAATTGAAGACTTTCTGCAAGATTTTTATGCAGAGTCTTTGAAAGCCTTTCGACGGGAAAATGAAGTCATCGAAAACTATCAGCCTCGCACTCAATTAGAATTGGCTGAATATATGTCCTTTACGGAACAATATGCCAAGCGTCGCATTTCTCTTCCTAATGGTTATTCCCAGCAATTGATTATTCTCAGGGCGCAAACCTTTGCCCGTCGTCAACCCAAAGAAACGGCGGTTGATATCGAACAAGCAACGGAATTTTCTAAAGGGGAAGATGCGGAAAAAATGCAGCGATCGGCAGTAGTCCAACAAGTGCGATCGCAGATGGTTTCCAATAATCCAGATCCTTTGGAAAGAATCAAGCGCGATCGGGTGATTGCTTCTTTATTAGAGTACCTCAAAAATCAAGGACGCGAAGATTGTGCCGATTATTTGACACTAAAGATGCAAGATTTACCCGCATCAGAAATTGATGAAATCATGGGTTTATCTTCGCGAGAACGGGATTACCTGCAACAGCGATTCAAGTATCATGTAGAAAAGTTTGCGCGTATCTCTCATTGGGAACTCGTTCATCAATGGCTGGGTGCAGATTTAGAGCAACGTTTGGGCATGACAGAAACCCAATGGGATGAGTTTATCGGCAAACTCTCTCCTCAACAACTGCAAATTTTAGAACTACGACGGGAGGAAAAAAGCGATGAGGATATTCTACAAATCTTGAATTTGACTCCTAAGAAGTTACAAAAACGCTGGACAGAATTGTTAGAAATTGCCGCACAGGTCAGAAATGATGACAAATAAAACAGTAGGGTGGGTAATAATGCCCACCTTACTGTTTTAATGGTGATGTTGGTGTTGATGTCCGTCGTGAGAATGGGGATGGTGAGAATGAGAACCTGTTGCTAATTGAGGATTAACAATCACTGCTTCTGCTGATAACAAAGCCTCGATTTGAGGATTTGCCCAATTAGCCGCCATTTTCAGAAATTCAGGGCGATCGTTAACACAAGGCATTCGCACATAGACAGTTTTTTGATTGTATTTGTTGAGACTTTCGATAATATGTTCGACATCCAAAATAGTTTCATGATTTTCCGTCACAAACCCAATTGGCATCATTACCATTGCAGTTGCACCCAAGTCAATTAAATTTTTAGCAGCGAGTTCAACATGGGGTTGAGTCCAATCAATTAAAGGAGTATCGTGGTTCAACCAACCGACAGAAATCAAAGGATATTTATAGATCAGTTTTTCGCGAACTTTGTCGTATAACGCTTCACTTTCCATAATCCCAGAGGTGAATCCTTTAGCTTTATGAGGACAGCCGTGATTCATTAAAACAATGCCAATTTGAGAAGGTAAATGAGCAGAAATCAAATCTTTTTGAATGCTTTCTTCCACCATTTCTGCTAAGAAATCGATATATTCTTCGCGATCGTAAAAAGAAGGAATATAGCGCGTTCCCTGCAACCAATAGTCTCCTTTATCTTTTAGCTGAGTGAGTGCTTTATTGACTTGTTCCACAGCAATTCCACTGGTAAAAATAGAATCGACAACGAGAAGAGGATAAATCAATAACTTATCAAATCCTTCTGCTTTAACTTCCGCTAAAACTTGTTCGGGAAGATAAGGGGCGCAAAAATTAAAGGCTTTGAAAACTTTAATGCGATCGCCCCAAGTTTTTTGTAATTCTTGTTCGATTCCCGATCGCTGTTCTTCAAAAATCTTATTATGGGGAGAAATAAAATTACCATGTTGATGTCCCCACTCATGCAAATCGAACATTGCTAAGAGTTTAGCCAAAGGTGGATAAATCCAAGTCGGGACAGGAGCAAATTTTGCAGTTAACAGATTGAGTGCTTGTTCGTTATAATTGGCAAAGTCTTCATAACTTTCAACTTCTCCATATCCCATTAATAAAACCGCAACGCGACTCTCTTTCTGAGTTTCTGAAGATATATCTTGAATTCGGTCTGAGGTAGCAACCACGTCATCACTCCTATAATTGATCAAAATTTAATACAGAAGGTTTGAACCCTGCGATCGCTAATATAACACTCATCCTAGAAAATGGGGGTAGGGGGGATTATTTTTGAATCCTGCCCTCGATCCATTCCTGTAAAATGGGATTGACAATTTCTGGAGCCTCATCTTGAGGACAATGCCCCAATCCTTGCAAAGGAATAAATCTTTCAATAGTAGGAAAATCAGCAATTTTTCGTCCTAACTCAAGGGGTTCCCAAGGGTCTTCCGTTCCCCATAATACGATCGCCGGACAAGGTAAGATAGGAATTAAATCTTCGGGTAAAGGTCCGCCAGAATAGTTGCTAAAAGCAATAAAGACATCCGCAGCCCCCGCATCCGCAGCCGGTTTCATTAAAATAGCGATTAATTCATCGGTAACGGCTTCCTTGCGATGATATGCTTGCAAAAGAATCTTTCTGACAATTTTAGGTTGAGCGAACTGCTGAAAAAAGAAATGTCCGAACCATTTTTGGGTTAATAAATTTTGCATTATCGGTGCAGAGAGTCGTTGATACCACGGTAATTCTTGGCGCTTGCGATCGTGTAGCAAACGCAAAGAAAAATTAATCGCAGCAACTCCCAAAATGCGATCGCCATAAGAAACCGCCGTTTGCATTGCAACAATACAACCGATCGAATTACCCACTAAAAAAGCAGGAGAACCCACGACTTCTTGGCAAAAATCCGCAATTTGTTGCGCCCAAGTCTCAAAAGTATATTCAATTTCTAGATCGGGTTTAGGTTTTGCAGAAGCACCAAAACCAATTAAATCGATCGCATAACAGCGCATAGTTTGACCCAAAACCGGAAGATTTTTGCGCCAGTGTCCCCATGATGCCCCAAAACCGTGAATCAGAACCACTGCGGCACCTTCCTCACCACAACTTTGATAGCAAATATCAAACCCCCTCCACTGCCATATTTTCGGCGCAGTATGATTGTGAATAGTTTCTGTTGCAGTCATGGCGATCGCTCCTGATTTTTTCCCATTCGATCTTGTAGAATAACAGAAAAGCATTGAATCTTTCTTCAATTCTTGGCATTATGACAACAACAACAGTCCCTCTCGAAATTACTTGGGAAAAGTTACCCGAAAACTATATCCTCCCCGATGACCCCGTGGATAATATTCATCAACCCCTCCTAGCTGAAGCGCTAACGGATAGCCTCGAACTGGCAGGTAGAATCCCTGAAAATGCCCTCACTGGCTCGAATTACGGCATCTGCGCCACCGTTAATAGCAAAATGGTGGTCAAAGCCCCCGATTGGTTTTATGTCCCTTCCATTCGTGTTCCACATAGCGAGGTCGATCGCAGTTATACCCCTCAACTGCAAGGGGAACCTCCCGCGATCGTGATGGAATTTCTCTCGGAAACCGAAGGAACAGAATATTCCACCAAACCCACTTATCCCCCCGGTAAATGGTTCTTTTACGAACAAGTATTACGGGTTCCCGTTTATGTTATTTTCGACCTAGCAGAAGGCATTTTAGAGGTTTATCGCCTTGATTCCTCGGGGCGCTACCGAGAAGAAACCCCCGATACCCACGATCGCTATTGGATAGCCGAACTTTCCCTATTTTTGGGACTTTGGCCAGGAATCCGACACAATCGAGAGGGAGACTGGTTGCGTTGGTGGGATGAAACGGGTACGCTTCTGCTTTGGGGATCGGAATTAGTTCAACTGGAACGCGATCGCGCTGAACTGGAACGAGAACGTGCCGAACAAGAACGCGATCGCGCTGAACTGGAACGAGAACGCGCCGAACAAGAACGCGATCGCGCCGATCGCCTCCTTACCCAACTGCGAGAAGCAGGCATCGAACCCAATTTAGAATAATGGTGAGATACGCAGACATCGAAGTTGCAGCCGATCGCCTTGCCGGAGTTGCCCATCGCACTCCGGTGATGACTTCACGGCAATTTAACGAAAAAACTCAAAGTCAAGTGTTCTTTAAGTGTGAAAACTTGCAGCGTATCGGTGCATTTAAGTTTCGCGGTGCTTATAATGCCCTTTCTCAACTATCCCCAGAGGAAAAATGCCAAGGAGTTGTTACCTATTCTTCCGGAAATCACGCCCAGGCGATCGCCTTATCCGGTAAATTGCTTGAGATTCCTACAACAATTATTATGCCAAGGGATGCCCCAGAAGTTAAAATTGCAGCAACGCGAGGTTATGGGGCAGAAGTTATCCTCTACGATCGCGCCGAAGCTATCCGGGAAAAAGTAGCCCGAGAACTCTGTCAAAAACGAGGGGCGATTCTCATTCCCCCTTACGATCATCCTCATATTATCGCCGGACAAGGAACCGCCGCTAAAGAACTGATTGAAGACGTGGGAGACTTAGATTTACTGTTAGTGTGTTGTGGTGGAGGGGGACTGCTTTCCGGTTGCGCGATCGCCACGAAAACCCTCCTACCTCATTGTCGCGTCATTGGTGTAGAACCTAAAGCCGGAGATGATGGGACGCGATCGTTTTACAGCAAAACATTGCAACGAGTAGAAAACCCCAATACCATTGCAGATGGGGCGCGAACTTCATCCCTAGGTTCTCTAACATTTCCCCTTGTTTTGCAGTATGTTGATGATATGGTAACAGTTAGCGATCGCGATCTTCTACAAACCATGTTTTATCTTTGGGAACGCTTAAAAATAGTTGTTGAACCTACTGGAGCCTTAGCCGCAACCGCTTTATTTAATCAAACCGTTAGCGCACCAGGAAAACGCATCGGTGTAACGATTAGTGGTGGCAATATCGAACTCAAAAAATTACTTGCTTTTTGGGATAATTTAGCATGAATTTAACTCCAACATCTTCAAATTATTAGGTAGAGCTTTAAGCAGCCTGTTAGATAGATGAACAGACCCACCATTATTTTTGTAGATGAGGAACAATCGGTTTTAATCGACTTACAAAACCAATTGCAGGAGTATTGTGCAATAGAACCTTCCCGAAAAGATTACGCGATCGCCTGGGCAAAAAGCGGTCAAGAAGCCCTAGATATCTTGGTAAATTTGCAAGCAGAAGAGAGAGAAATTCCCTTTATTATTTGCGATCGCCTTTTTTTGGGAACAGAAAAAGCAGAACTTCTCGTTAAGTTACACGAGATTGCGCCGCAAATTTTGAAAATTTTACTAACTGGAGAAACCAACGCCAAAATTGTCGGCAATCTCATCAATAAAGCTGGAATTTATCGCTATATTGCCAAACCTTGGGATTCTCAGGAATTAAAGGCGATCGTTCGGGAAACCTTAGAATACTATCAACAGCAAAAACAACTGGCGGAACAGAATCAGTTTTTAAAAGACTTAAACGCAACTTTAGAGCGGAAAGCGATTGAACGCAACGTCGAATTAACCGCCGCCAATCAAAAACTAGAGGCAAAAATCGTTGAAAGTAGCGCCCTCGCCCAAAAACTGCACGCATCGGAACAAAAAATCCGTGCTATTTTCGAGGCCATGACGGATATTGTCCTCATCGTAGACGAGAAAGGCAATATCGAAATCGCCCCCACCAATCCCCAGTATTCCGAACCTGTTGAAGATAATCCCCTCGATCGCACCGTCGAACGCTTTTTACGTCACGATAATATTCAAACATGGCTCGAACAAATACGGCAGGTAGTAGAAGAACAAAAAACCCTCAATTTTGATTACAGTTTGCCCATTGGCGATCGCGAAATCTGGTTTTCTGCCAGTATCTCCCCTTTACCCGCAGGATCGGCAATCTGGGTCGCCCGAGATATCAGCCAACGCAAGCACGTCGAGGCCGCCCTCCAAGAAGCCAAAGAAGCAGCAGAACAAGCCAATACCGCCAAAAGTGCCTTTCTCGCCAATATGAGCCATGAATTGCGAACTCCTCTCAATGCCATTCTCGGGTTTGCCCAACTTTTGGTCAATGACGAGTCGATTTCGCCCGATCGCCGAGAACAATTACAAATCGTCAAGCGTAGTGGCGAACATTTGCTCACCCTCATTAATGACGTTCTCGAAATGGCCAAAATTGAAGCCGGACGCATCAGCCTAGATGTGAGTGACTTCGACTTATATGCTTTACTAGATTCCCTCGAGGCGATGCTGCAATTAAAAGCCAAATCAAAAGATCTACAATTACTTTTCGAGATCGCCCCTGATATTCCCCAATACGTGCAAACCGACCAACGCAAACTCCGTCAGGCTTTAATCAACTTACTTGGGAATGCCCTCAAATTTACCCAATCTGGTTTTATTGCGTTACGGGTCAAGTCAGCGATCGAGGAGGAAACAAAAACCCCCATCTCCCCACACTCCCCCATCCCTGCTAATAAGGGAGTGAGTCAACTTTATTTTGAAATCGAGGATACAGGGAGAGGAATTGCCCCCGAGGAGATGCACTTACTGTTTAAACCCTTCGTTCAAACCGAAGCGGGTAGACAATCTCAAGAAGGAACAGGACTGGGCTTGCCCCTCAGCCGTCAATTTGTCAAACTTATGGGAGGGGAGATCAGTGTACAAAGTACCTTGGGAGAAGGTAGCACTTTTTTCTTCAATATTAAGATCGAGATTGTCGATCCTGTTTCTATGCAAAACGATCGCCGCGATCGCCGGATTATTGGATTAGCACCGGATCAGCCTGTTTATCGCATTCTCATTACCGACGATCGCTGGGAAAGCCGTCAACTTCTCCTCAATCTTCTCGCGCCTTTAGGATTTGAACTGCGAGAGGCCATTAATGGGGTCGAAGCGATCGCCCAATGGCAAGCATGGAAGCCCCATCTCATCTTTATGGATATGCGAATGCCGGTCATGGATGGTTATGAAGCAACCCAGCAGATTAAATCCCATCTGGAAGGCCAAGCGACCGCCATTATCGCCCTAACCGCCAGCGCCTTCGATCGCGATCGCGCCGTCACCCTCGCCGCCGGATGCAATGATTTTATTTGTAAACCCTTTAAAACCGAGGAACTATTTGCGAAAATGGCAACTCACTTGGGAGTGCGTTATCTTTATGAAAAACCCTTGAATATCTCTCCCCCAAAATCCCCAAGGAAACAAAAGAATTTTTCTCTAACGCCAGATAAGTTAGTTTCCCTGCCCTCGGAATGGTTGCAGCAATTGTACCGGGCGGCGGAAGTTGCCGATGACGAAGAGATTCTTCATCTCATTGCTAAACTGCCCGAAACTCATACTGCGATCGGCGAGAGTCTGGCCGAATTGGCTCAACATTTTCGTTGCGATCGCATTATCGAACTTCTTGATGCTACTGAATTTTAGTTAAATGAAAGGCAATATTCTCATCGTTGACGATACCCCCGAAAATCTACAAGTTTTATCGGCTACTTTATATCGAGAAGGATATAAAGTACGCGGTGTTGTTAATGGGTTTATGGCACTTAAAGTTGCAAAATTAGGCGTAATCGATCTGATTTTATTGGATATTAAAATGCCCGATATGGACGGTTATGAGGTGTGCGAAAAATTGAAAGTGAATGAGATAACCGCAGAAATTCCTGTTATTTTTATTAGTGCTTTAGATGCGACCTTAGATAAAGTTCGTGCCTTTCAAGTGGGTGGAGTTGATTATATTACTAAACCTTTTCAAATTCCCGAAGTTTTAGCGAGGGTTGAAAATCAACTCACTATCCGAAACTTACAGCAGGAATTACAACAACAAAATCAACAACTCCAACAAGAAATTGGAGAACGGAAAAAAGCCGAACTTGCCGCAGAACACGCCCTACGTGCCAAAAGTGAATTTTTGACCAATATGAGCCACGAACTTCGCACTCCTCTCAATGTTATTTTAGGCTTTACGCAAGTTATGAACCGAGATAGTGCGATCGCAGATGAACAAAGAGAAAACTTAACTATTATTAATCAGAGTGGAGAACATTTGTTAGAGTTAATTAATGATATTTTAGATTTATCAAAAATAGAATCTGGGGTGATTATTTTTGAGGAAAATGACTTCGATTTATACCAATTACTGGATAATCTAGAAGCGATGTTTTTACTGGCAGCAGAACGCAAAGGCATTCGCCTCAACTTTGCGATCGCCCCAAATGTTCCTCCGTATATTAGGACTGACGAAAAGAAACTTCGCAGTTGTTTAATTAATCTCCTCAATAATGCGATTAAATTTACTGATTCGGGTTCGGTGATGTTGAGAGTGTGGGGAGATGGGGGGGATGGGGAGGTTGGGGGGGATGGGGAGGTTGGGGGGGAGCAAAAAACAATCAAAAATAGTAAAATTTATTTTGCAATAGAAGATACTGGATGCGGTATTGCAACAGAAGAAATTGAACATTTATTTGAGGCCTTCGTACAAGCTGAAGCGGGACGAAAATCGGTAGAAGGAACGGGTTTAGGACTCACAATTACTCGCCAGTTTATCACTTTGATGGGCGGTGAAATTGAACTTCGCAGTTGTTTGGGTAAAGGTAGTATATTTGAATTCTACATTACGCCCTCAGTGATTAATACGCTTCCCACAAGCAAAACCCCACTTCAGCGCGTTATTGGCTTGAAAGATGCTGCGATCGCCTATCGAGTTTTGGCGGTTGATGATACGCGAGAAAACTGTCTGCTGATCAAGAAATTACTGCAACCGATTGGTTTTGAGGTTCGAGAGGCGATGAATGGTCAAGAGGCGATCGCCTTATGGAAAACATGGGAACCTCATTTAATCCTCATGGATACGCGAATGCCCGTCATGAATGGCTATGAAGCCACCAAGGAAATTCGGCTGCGCGAGAAGGAAAGAGAACAGGCATCTGTTGTTATTATTGCTTTAACAGCCAGCATTTTTGAAGAACAAAAGGGAATAATGTTAGAAGCGGGGTGCAACGATTTTATTCATAAGCCATTTCAAGAAACGATTTTACTTGAGAAAATAGCGACTTATCTGGGGGTGTTTTACCATTTTGAAAATCTCAGTTCGACAGAAACGTTCAATCGAAAAGCTGCCGCATCCAAACAATCGGAGTCATTTTTTCTCTCAGAATTCAAAAAAATGCCTCAATCTTGGCTTGAAAATCTCTATCATTATGCCAATGAAATTAATGAAGAAATGACTCTGAAACTGATTGAAGAAATCGACGATCGCGCCCCCGATCTAGCGGAACAGTTGCGGGAGCTATATGAAAATTCTCGGTTTGATATTATCGTTCGTATAACAAAAAAAATTGTAATTCAAGAATAATTGACTATTAATGTAACTAAGTTTATGAATAACGAAACCATTACAATTCTTATTGTTGACGACCAACCCAGCAACCTAAAATTTTTAGCACGATTATTACAAAATCAAGGCTATCGCGTCCGTCGTGCTATTTCCGGGGAGTTAGCCCTAAATGCGGCTTTTGCGTCACCTCCCGATCTGATTTTACTCGATATTCTCATGCCGGAAATCAACGGCTATGAAGTTTGCGAACGACTCAAAAAAGATCGGCGCACCGAGAATATTCCCATTATTTTTATTAGTGTGATCGATCGCGCCGATGAAAAAGTTAGGGCATTTAAAGCTGGAGGAGTAGACTATATTACTAAGCCCTTTCAAGCTAATGAAGTATTGGCTCGCATCGATCACCAACTCACGATTCGGAGACTACAACAGCAACTCGAGGCACAAAATGCTCAACTCAAAGAAGAAATTTATCAGCGTTCTATTGCTCAAGAAAAATTTGCCAAAGCCTTTAGTTCTAGTCCTCATGCAATTGCTTTGAAAACCTTTCCCGAGGGGCAATATCTTGATGCTAACGAAAGTTTTTTCGAGTTATTGGGTTATAGTCCCAGTGAAATTATCGGCTTCTGCGCTCAAGATTTAGATATCTGGGTACACTCTCAACAGCGAGAGCGCTTTCATCGTCAACTGACAGAACAAAAAGGCGTTATTCGCAATCTTGAAGTCGAATTTCGCACTAAATCAGGACAGATTAAAACCCTTTTACTCTCTGCGGAACTGATTGACTTGCAAGGTCAAAACTGTGTCACCCTTGTTACTAATGATATCAGCGATCGCAAGCAATTAGAAGAAGAAATTGCTCAACAAAAGCGCTTTCTCAACGCTATTATTGATTATATTCCTATGGGAGTATTTGTTAAAGATGTTAAAGATGAAATGCGTTATGTTATTTGGAATCAATTTAGCGAACGGACTTTGGGTGTGCTGCGAGCAGACCTATTGGGTCGCAATAATTGGCAAGTATTTCCCGAACATTTGGCTCACTCTTGGCAAGAAGAAGATCAAGAACTTATGCGAATTGAACGAGCAATTGTTTATCCAGAACAGGAAATTGACGATTACCATCGCCAGATTAAGATGTGGGTGCAAACGACAAAAGCTCCGATTATAGATGAATCTGGGAAAATATCACATATTCTCGGTATTTTTAATGATATCAGCGATCGCCGACGGGCGGAAATTGCCCTACGAGAAAGCGAAAAAAAATATCGAGATTTGGTGGAAACGTCCCAAGATATTATTTGGTCGATGGATCTTGACGGCTGTTTTACTTTTGTGAACCCCGCCATGACTCGCATTTGTGGTTATGAACTCGAAGAAGTTATCTGTCGTCCCTTTTGGGATTTGATCCCCCCCCAAGAACGTCGAGACAACGCTCCTAAGTTCTTGCGCGTGTTGCAAGGAAAACCCCTCATGCAGCACGAACAAAAATACCTCGCAAAAGACGATCGCTGGATTTACCTGCAAGTCAATGCGATCGCCGTGTACGATGAATTAGGACAAGCGATCGGCGTTACGGGAACGGCTACGGATATTACTGAACGCAAGCGAGTAGAAGAGGCTTTAAGAGAGAGTGTTGAACGAGAGGTTGCTATTGCCACCATTATCGAACGAATGCGCCGCACCCTCGAGATTGAAACTATTTTCAACACCACCACCCAAGAATTACGTCGAGTTTTAAACTGCGATCGCGTCATTATTTATCGTTTTAATCCCGATTGGAGTGGAGAAGTTGTCGCCGAAGCTGTCGGAGAAGAATGGATATCTTTGCTTGAACAAGATCGCGATCGATTTGCAATCACCACGGCTTCTGATGACTGTGTTATTAAACAATTACATGAAACCATCACCATTGAAGACACTCATTTAAAAAAAACACAAGGAGGAGGATATCGTCGAGGGACGCGCTATCTCTGCATAGAAGATATTTATACAGAAAAATTTTCCCCCTGTTATCTAAAACTCCTCGAAAAATTTCAAGCTCGTGCTTATCTCACTGTTCCGATTTTCACAAGCGTACAGGAGAACGAGAACGAGAACGAGGAATTAGAAAATGCACCCAAATTGTGGGGACTCCTTGCTTCCTATCAAAATTCTGCCCCCCGTCATTGGCAGGAAGAAGAAATCAATATGGCGATTCAAATTGGCACGCAAATGGGCATCGCCCTACAACAAGCTGAATTGCTGGAAAAAACGCAACAGCAGTCAGAGGCCTTAAAAATAGCCAAAGAAACTGCTGATGCGGGAAACCGTGCCAAAAGCGAATTTTTAGCTAGTATGAGTCACGAATTGCGAACCCCCCTTAATGCCATTTTGGGATTTACACAATTAATGGTCAGAGACGATCGCCTCGATCGCGAACATCAAGAAAATCTTAATATTATTAATCGCAGTGGAGAACATTTACTAGCATTAATTAATGATGTGCTAGAAATGTCGAAAATTGAAGCAGGAAGAGCTACTTTTAATGAAGATGATTTTAATCTTTATCGTCTGTTGGATAGTGTAGAAGATATGTTACGAATGAAAGCCAATGGTAAAGGGCTTCAGTTAATTTGCGATCGCGATCGCGATCTGCCCCAATTTGTCAGTACAGATGCCCAGAAACTCCGTCAGGTTTTAATTAATCTCTTAAGCAATGCCATTAAGTTTACCGATACGGGTTTTGTGACTCTGCGAGTAAACAAGAGAAGAGGAAATCAGAAACTTTATTTTGAAGTCGAAGATACCGGCTGCGGTATTGCCTCAGAGGACGTTGAGAAAATTTTTGAGGCTTTTGGGCAAACAAAAGATGGTGCAAAAGCCTCCGAAGGAACGGGTTTAGGACTGCCCATCAGTCAACAATTTGTGCGCTTGATGGGAGGAGAATTAGATTTAGAAAGTGAAAGGGGACGAGGCTCAAAATTCTTCTTTGAGATTCCGATCAATATGTCCTCAGAACCCATTTTAGAGTCTTCCATTAGCAGCAAGAAAAATCTTCGCGCGATCGTCTCCCCAGATTTTCCCGATGTTCCTTATCGTTTTCTAATTGTTGAAGATCGAGAGTATAATCGCTTATTGTTATTGAATCTTCTCACCTCTTTAGGACTTGAAGTAGAAACAGCAAACAATGGCGTAGAAGCGATCGCCCTGTGGGAATCATGGCAGCCTCATTTCATCTGGATGGACATTCGTATGCCTGTTATGGATGGTTATGAAGCGACCCGACAAATTCGCTTGCGAGAAGAGGAAATAGGAGAGCGGGAGTCAGGAGTCGGGAAGAGGGAAAAAGTTCCCATTGTCGCTTTGACTGCCAGTGCTTTTCTTGAAGATCGAGCCAAGGCCTTAGCAGTTGGATGCGATGACTTTTTAAGTAAACCTTTCCAAGAAGATGAATTACTGGGGAAAATAGAAAAATATCTCTTAGTACAGTATTTATATGAAAATGAAACAGATTCTAAAAATGAAGACAGATGCGACTCTGAACCATTACTGGGAGACTTACAGGGAATAGGCGATAATGAATTATCCTCGCTCTCTTCTGCATTACAAACTATGCCGGAAAACTGGAGAAAAAGACTTTATGACGCATCCATTCAATGCAGCGATCGCCTTATCTTTGAAGCGATCGCCGAAATTCCCAAGGAGCATTCCCATTTAGCGATCGCCCTCGCTAATTTCGTTGAAGAATTTCGTTTCGATCTTGTCATGGAACTGGCAATACAATCAACCGAACAATGAACAACTATTAATTCTATTTAATTTTATCGTGGAGATCCCAACTAGCCCCCCCATTGCCGATATTCTCATTGTGGATGATACTCCTGAAAATCTCCGCTTACTTTCCGCTATGCTGTCCCAAGAAGGCTATAAAGTTCGTCAAGCTATTAATGGTACTATTGCGCTTAACGCAGTGCGCCGACTTGCTCCAGACTTGATTTTACTCGATATTATGATGCCAGAATTGAACGGTTATGAAGTTTGTCAAGCCTTAAAAGCTGATGCGAAAACCGAACACATTCCGATTATTTTCTTGAGCGCTCTCGATGATATTTTCGATAAAGTTAAAGCCTTTTCTGTGGGGGGCATTGATTTTATAAATAAGCCTTTCCAAATTCAAGAAGTTTTGATTCGAGTCAAAAGTCAACTGGATCTCAAAATTGCCAAGCAAAACATTTTACGACTGAATGCGGAATTAGAACAACGAGTGCAAAAGCGCACTCAAGAGTTAGAGATGGCTAATGCTCAACTCAAAAAGATGGCGATGCAGGATGCCTTGACTGCATTGCCCAACCGAGTTTTTTTCATGGAGCAACTTAACGATTTGTTGCAAGCACTACATACCGGTGCAGGCCAGGGATTTGCATTATTATTTCTTGATTGCGATCGCTTTAAAGTAGTGAATGATTCCCTCGGTCATCCGACGGGAGATGAACTGCTCATTTGTCTCGCTCGTCACTTAGAAGATTTCCTCAAACCTAGGGATACTTTGGCTCGACTCGGGGGTGATGAATTCGCCATTCTCGTCACAGAAATTCAAGATATTGACGATGCCGTAGACATGGCTAAGGCTATCTTAGATTCTTTTACCCAACCTTTTAAAATACAGGGACGAGAGATTTTTCTTAGTGCTAGTATTGGCATTGCGGAGGCAACAGAGGATTATACTCAGCCTGAATATTTGCTGCGAGATGCCGACAGTGCTATGTATCGTGCCAAAGCATTAGGAAAATCTTGCCATTACATCTTTCACCCCTCTTTGCACGCAGAAGCGGTATCTTTTCTGCAAATTGAAACCGATCTCCGTCGGGCGATCGCAGGAGAGGAATTTGTTGTTTATTATCAACCTATTGTTAATCTCGCATCCGGTACAATATCGGGATTTGAGGCACTTTTGCGCTGGCAGCATCCCCAGCGTGGTTTACTTTCTCCTCTCAATTTTATTCCTATTGCTGAAGAAACTGGATTGATTGCAGCAATTGGTTCTTATGCTTTACATCAAGCCTGCCAGCAGCTTCGAGAGTGGCAAGAGCGAGATTTGGCTGCTCGGGATCTAGCAATGAATGTCAATCTTTCCGTCCGACAATTTGCCAATCAAGATTTAATTGAACAGATCGATTGCATTTTAAGAGAAACTCATCTCGATGCTACTTGTCTAAAATTAGAGATTACCGAAAGTGTTATTATGGACAACCAAACGGCTCTCACTTTACTGCGAAGCCTGCGCGATCGCAATATCCAAATTTGTTTGGATGACTTCGGCACGGGATATTCTTCTTTAAGTTACCTTCATCGCTTTCCTATTAATGCCCTCAAAATTGATAAATCGTTTATTAATAGATGGAGCGATTCCCACCCCTCTCTCGGACTCGTTCCTGTTATTATTAATATTGCTCGAACAATGAAACTCGATACAGTGGCAGAAGGCATTGAAACCCGAGAACAATTCGAGGGACTGAAAAATCTCGATTGCAACTTTGGACAAGGTTATTTCTTTGCTCGTCCTCTTAACGCAATGCAAGCGACAGAGTTACTTAAATCGTTTCCTCGATGGGATTAATATTTTTTATGCTCATCGATTTTTTATAATTTATAAGTAATTTTATGACCGATTCCGACCAAGCTGATATTTTAATTGTCGATGATACTCCCGACAATATTCGCTTGCTTTCTACTATGTTATCCAAACGTGGATATCGCGTGCGTCCAGCGATTAATGGCAAAATGGCAATTCTGGCCGCTAAAGCATTAGAACCGGATCTCATTCTTTTGGATATTAATATGCCGGAAATGAATGGTTATGAAGTTTGCCAACACCTGAAAGCTAATGAAAAAACAAAAGCGATTCCTGTTATTTTTTTAAGTGCATTGGATCATGTTGAAGATAAGGTTAAAGCCTTTGAGGTGGGCGGAATTGATTATATTACCAAACCTTTTCAGTTTGCGGAAGTCCTCGTTCGCATTGAAAATCAATTAACTATTCGTAAATTGCAAAAAACGCTACAAAAGCAAAATAATCGCTTAAAACAAGTGATGACGCAATTGGTACAAAATGAAAAGATGGCGGGTTTAGGTCAATTGGTTGCGGGAATTGCCCACGAAATCAATAATCCTATTAGTTTTATTTATGGCAACCTCAAACCTGCGAGCGAATATATTCAAGATATCTGCGATCTGCTCGAACTCTATCAACAGGAATATCCTCAGCCGAAGGAGAATATTCAAGAGACTATTGAAGAGATGGACTTGGATTTTATTAAAGCCGATCTCCAAAATTCGATCGCCTCAATGCAAACTGGTGCAGAGCGAATTCGCACAATTATTCTCAATTTACGGAATTTTGCTCGTCTTGATGAGGCACAAGTTAAACTGGCTAATCTCCATGAAGGTCTGGATAGCACTCTCTCGATTCTACAACATCGTTTAAAATCTCGTGACGATCGCCAGGAAATTTTTGTTAAACAAAATTATGGCAATATTCCTAAAGTGACTTGTTATCCAGGACAGTTAAATCAAGTCTTTTTTCATCTTTTAAATAATGCTATTGATGCCTTTGACGAGTGGGAAAGTGAAAACCCACAAATTACAATTTCGACGGATATTATTGATGGCGATCGCGTCGGAGTGAGGATTACCGACAATGGTAAGGGCATTGCCCAAGACCTCCAAACTCGACTTTTCGATCCGTTTTTCACCACCAAATCTGTAGGCAAAGGGGTGGGTTTAGGGTTAGCCATTAGCTATCAAATTATTGTCGAGCAACACAGCGGCCAGATTGTTTGCGAGTCATCCCCGGAAACAGGCACAAAATTCTCCCTTGAAATTCCCCTTGCTTCGGCGTTAGCAGCCGAATATCGGTGAAGATTAAAGATTCAAGTAGAAAGATTGAACTATTCAACAGCCTCTCATTCCCGCTTTTTTCCTTGTCAAGTCAAAGTCATTATGATTATGATATAGAGGGAAAAACATTTTTTGAGTTTGACCCCATAACCGTAATCGATTTACGATTTCTTCAGAATTCCAGACACTAATAAGGAGACGCGATCGTGACAGCAGTACAAGCCGTTCAACCCCAAACCGAGTTCTACCCCACAAGGATCGACTTAGCCAGCGATATTCGGACCCAAGTGGTGATTATCCTCAGTCAAACCCTTGCCAGCAGTTTAGACTTAAAAACCCAAACCAAACAGGCACATTGGAATGTTAAGGGGATGGATTTTATTCAACTTCACGAGCTTTTTGACGACATGGCAGGGGAGTTAGAAGAATTTGTTGATATGGTCGCAGAACGCATCACCGCCCTCGGCGCGATCGCCAAAGGAACGGCGCGTGTTGCTGCCAAAGCATCGATTTTGCCAGAATATCCCCTTGATGCCGTTAGCGGTAAAGAACATCTCATTGCTCTTGCCGATCGCTATGCTGCCTATGGGAAACATATTCGCGAGGCTATTGACAAAACCGATGCCGCAGGAGATGCAGACACCGCCGATCTTTATACGGAAATGTCTCGGGCGATCGATAAACGCCTTTGGTTCTTAGAAGCACATCTCGTCGGGTAAACAATTATTGGCAACTGGTAACTGGTAACTGGTGACTGGCAACCGCCACTAAATGCTGAAAAGAATAACCCATTCCCCGTTCAGTGACAATAAATTCTGGCTGCTTGGGATCGGCTTCAATTTTGCCTCGCAATCGAGAAATGTGAACGTCCACTAAGCGCAAGTCTCCTGGTTGTCTGGGACTATAACCCCAGATGGCCTGTAAAATCTCTGCACGGGAAATGGGTTTTCCAGATTGGGCAATCAGCAACTGTAAAATATTAAATTCAATTTCTGTTAGGCGAATCAAGTTATCGCCGAGAGAAACTCGCCTTTTGTTGGGATCGATACGGAGAAGGCCAATTTGAGTGATATTAGGATCGTCCTCATTATTTTGCCAACTAATTTTTTTAACACGACGCAAAATAGTTTGAATTCGCGCTTCTAATTCTTTAGGAGAAAAAGGTTTTACTAAATAATCATCTGCTCCAATTTGTAATCCAGCAATGCGATCGGCTACATCAGCTAAAGCAGTTAGCATAATGATAGGAACATCAGAATCTTTACGAATTTCTTGACAAGTATAATACCCATCACCATTGGGAATCATAACGTCAAGAATGATCAGATCCGGAGTTTCTTGAAAAAACAAAGCGAGTGCTTCTTCACCGTCAGAAGCGGTAACGACTTCGTAACCTACCATTGTTAAACGAGTTTCTAAGATTCGTCTTACCGCAGGCTCGTCGTCTACCACTAGGATTTTCCCCTTGTGGTTTGTCACGTTTCGCAAGAATTAGTTAAAACTAATTGAGATAATAAACAAAGTATTTTACTGTTTTGTAGCATATCACGATCGCCAACCCTGAAGCAAATACAAAACTCGGTACTAAAACGCAAAAGATATTGTTTTAGTTTTTTTCTCTGTCTCTGGATAGAGTTGTTTTTTTCAGTAAGTTAATAAATCTTTACATTAAAAGAATTAATCTGGGTTGAGAATATAACTTGGGAGACTTGTTCAAGGTTCTACTATGTGAAATAGGATTAATTTTATCGAGATTTTCAGAATGTTGGGCTTCCTTAACCTCAATAAACCGGCTGGATTTACCTCCCACGATTGCGTAGCACGGGTTCGGCGATTGCTAAAATTAAAACGAGTTGGACATGGAGGAACTCTCGATCCAGCCGCAACTGGAGTTTTACCGATCGCCATCGGCAGAGCAACTCGTCTTCTGCAATATCTTCCAGAAGGGAAAGCCTATCATGCTCGGGTTCGCTTTGGCTGGCAAACAACTACGGACGATCTCGAAGGAGAAGTTTTAGAGCAGCGATCGCACTGCGGGATTGAATTAGAACAAATCCAAACAATATTACCTCAATTTATTGGTAAGATTGAGCAAATTCCTCCTATTTACAGTGCCATTCAACGAGGGGGAAAGCGGATGTATGAATTGGCAAGAGCCGGGGAAAAGGTCGATGTTCCCCCCAGAATTGTAGAAATTCAGAACATTAAAATTTTAAGCTGGAGTCCAGGAGAATTTCCTGAATTAGAGATTGCTATTACTTGTGGTGGGGGGACTTATATTCGGGCGATCGCGCGAGATTTGGGAGATTTACTCGGGACGGGAGGAACTTTGGCCAAATTGGTCAGAACGAAGAGTTGCGGTTTGGAATTAGTAGAGAGTATTACTTTGGAAGAGTTGGAAAATGCCATTAAACGGGGAGAATTTCAACCCATTGCACCAGAGATTCCCCTCGAACATATCGAGGCGATCGCGTTAGAAATGGATATGGCAAAACGATGGTGTCAGGGACAAAAAATCCCAGCAGAAGAGTGGGTTCAAACAAACAAATTTGTTCGCGTTTACGATCTAAATAAACATTTCCTCGGCATTGGCCAGCAAGTTAATACTGATGGTGAATTGCAACTCATCCCCAAAACTGTTTTAATGGGTTAACCGAACTCTATAATTAAAATCTAGCTATTCTGATCTTTTTATGCCGCAACCTCTCAAAAATGCTGTTTATATTATTGGCGCAGGACCTGGAGATCCGGAACTTCTAACCCTAAAAGCGCATAATATTCTCACCCGTGCAGATGTTATTCTTTACGCAGATTCTCTTGTTCCTAAGCAAATGTTACGGGATATTCGTCCCGAGGCTGAATTGATTGCAACGGGTAATAAAACCCTTGAAGAAATTCTACCGATAATGTGCGATCGCGTCCGTGCTAATCGTTCTGTCGTCCGCTTACATTCGGGAGATTTGTCTCTTTATAGCGCCATTCAAGAACAAATTCAAGGATTAATCGCCGAAAATATCCCTTTTGAACTGATACCCGGAATTAGCGCTTATCAAGCGGCCGCGGCTAAATTAGGCACGGAATTAACCATTCCTGGATTGGTACAAACTATCATTTTAACTCGTATTAGCGGTAGCGCATCGGCGGTTCCAGAGGCAGAAGAATTGGCTTCCCTAGCAGCACACAAAGCCAGTTTGTGCCTCTATTTAGCGGCACGTCATATCGAAGCAGCAGAAAATAAATTGCTGCAATATTATCCTCCAGATACTCCTGTGGCTATTTGTTTTCGCATCGGTTGGAAAGATGAAAAAATCTGGCTGGTTCCTTTAGAAAAAATGGCGATCGCTTCTCGTGAAAATGATTTGATTCGCACGACATTGTATTTAATTAGTCCAGCTTTAAAAAATAGCGATAATGCGCGATCGCGTCTCTATCATCCCGAACATTCTCATTTATTTAGAAGTAACAAAGAATAGGGAATAGGGAATAGTTATTTAACTAATCTCTTGCAGGGCTTTTTCAAGAGCAGCCGTTTTAAAATCGAGTTTAATGGCACTATGAAAATTTGGCGTTACAGTAATATCATCAATAGTGTAGACATTAACTAATCCAAATTGAATAGCTTTTATATCAGCTTTGCGAGGGATAATTTCTACATATTTTCTTAAATATCCCGTACTTAAATTCAAATCTACATCAATACGATGGTAATTTCCAACATTAACTAAACCAAACATTTTAATATCAACGTTAGATTGTTCTTGACGAAGGGTATCTTGTAATGTTAAGGCTGCAACATCGATAATTTCTTCAATTTGTTGAGGATCGGTTAAATTTTGTTGAAACTTCTGCAAAAGTTTTAGGAGACTATTATCGTCTTGATTCTCTAAAACAAACTCTAAATTAAATCCTAATTTTTTCTCATCGATCGCGCTTTTAAGATAGGCGATCGTTCCTTGTTTAAAACTTTGTGGAATAGAAGAGGACAGTTTTCCAGACTGTTCCGAATTTTCCTCCGCTTCTAATAAACCAAAGCGAATCAGTAGTTTGTCAATGCCTAAAATTTGCTTCTGTACGGCTAAAATTAAGGTAGATTTGAGATTAGAACGGAATTCACCCAGGGGATCGAATAACCACCAAACGCGACGAATGGGAGATAAACGAGGAAGGTGTTCTCCTTTTGTCCACAGTTGTCTCAGTTCAGTATATTTTAAGTATTCTGAGAACCATTGTGCTTTCCAATACGGGAGTTTTATAAATAACTTTCCCGCAGAAAAATCAAATGTGAATTTAGAATTGCGATCGAAGGAAAATTCGATTTCATAGAGTTGAAATAAAGTTGTTCGTTGTCCTAAAATTCCAATTTGAAAATCTCGTAAAAAATTGGCTGCTGCATCAATTTGATACAAAATGATTTTCCTAACAGGTTGGATGTTCAGATTATTTCCTAACTTAATTGCAATGTTATAACTGGTTTCTAAACGACGTACTTTTTGGGGGGGAATTTGACGACGCACTAATGCCTCACGAACTTCGCGATCTTGTGTCTTTAGCGAGTTATGGGCATAATCACTACAAAAGATGAGAAAATCTTCTCTCGTTTCTTTGGATTGAGGCGTTTTAGACATTCTTGATGGTCAATGGTGCAATTGAAATTTTAACTGTATTTGGATTCTTATGGAGTTTGCTTGACAAATCTTTTTCCTTGATGGGTTCAGTAGAACTTTGTAGAGTAGAATCTTTAATAAAATCCTTAATAACAAACCATTCTCCTGTTTCTGGATGGCGATAAGCGGTAAAAGGATTGCGTTGTAAAGAAGAATTTGAAGGTTTGGTCATAATACGCTGGATGACTTGCACGATGGGCGCTCCTAGTTATATAATACTCTGCTCTAAAAATTCTTGTGCCGTGAAAATTCTGATTTGAATCTATTTTCTCTTACTTGTCCCTTCGGAATTATCCGCAGAATTGCTGATCTTGACTACAAATCTGCTGAATCTACTGATTTTGGAAGTTCTGTCCTCCAAGATCGATCAGCAATTTATCGGTACTTCTACACAGGTTGAGAAATTGTGGAATCTCAAGGGTTAAACTGCCTTTATTGTTCGATCGCGATCGATATCATAAAATACAATGAAAATGGATCAAAAATCTTTATTTTCCCTCATCCTTGCTGCTGTAGTTGCGATCGCGCTTTCTGCTTGCACCCCTTCTCAAATTAGCGCCCGAGAGCGTTTATTTTTAGATGTATCCCTCGAATTTGTCGGGGAGGCACAATTGCCCAAAATGGAGTATAAGGGGACGAGAGTGGGGGGACTATCGGGTATTACTTACGATCGCGATCGCAATATTTTCTATGCCCTCTCGGACGATCGCGACAATGCTCGCTTCTACACCCTCAATCTAACATTGTCCTCTGAAGAATCGCCTCGGATTGAAGTCAAAAATGTAACATTTCTTAAAGATGAAAGGGGAAATTCTTATGCACAAGGGGCGATCGATCCTGAAGGCATTGCGCTGACACCCAGAGGGACGTTATTAATATCAAGTGAAGGAGTACCTAGTCGCAAAATCGATCCTTTCGTAGCAGAATTCGATCGCCAAACTGGACAATATCTCACAGAAATTCCCCTTCCTGCCCGTTTTTTACCCAACCAACCTATCCGCAAAGAAGATATCCCTCACGGAGTCCAAGAAAATTTGGGTTTTGAAGCACTGGCGATCGGGATTTCTGGTTTAATTCCTGAAGACCCCTATCGCGTTTTTACTGCCCCAGAATTTGCCCTAGTTCAAGATAATATTGATCATAATATTGATCATAATATTGAGCCAAACCCTGAAGTTTCTCCCCGCATTCGCCTTTTACATTATGTTATCAACCCTATTGGTTCGCCTTTACTCATTTCCGAGAATCTTTATCTCCTCGATCCTACCTCAGAAGGGGTTATTGCTAACGGATTAACGGAAATACTTGCTCTCGATCGCGAAGGATTTCTCCTCAGTTTAGAACGAACATTTGACGGTATAGAAGCAGGTGCAAAATTGTTTCAAATTGCTACAGGAGGAGCAACGGATACTTCTCGCATTGCCACGTTAAAAGGCGATCTGAGTACCGTAACTCCGCTACGCAAACAATTATTACTGGATTTGCAAGATTTGGGCATTGTCCTCGATAATTTAGAGGGAATGACCTTTGCTGGGCGTTTACCTGATGGATCGCCAAGTTTAATCTTAGTCAGTGATGATAACTTTAATGAACGGCAAGTCACGCAATTTTTAGTTTTTCGCTTTCAAGAAAAACCATGATAGACTAATTTTGAGTTTTGAATTTTGAATTTTTATGTCTCATTCAACCGATATTCTTACCCTTGCTCGCTGGATGTCCGCCGATTTTAGCAATCAAGAACAAGCAATCGAAAATCCCCCCTTTTTCGCTCATATTCGCGTCTGTATGCGACCGTTACCCGTAGAGTTATTATCGGGGGTGAGTTTACTGCTCGAACAGGCTTATGATTTTATGTTAAATCAACCCTATCGCTTGCGGGTATTAAAATTAAAAGTAGTAGACGATCGCCTTGGGATTGAAAATTATAGGATTAAAGACCAAGAAAAATTTTACGGTGCAGTGCGCGATCGCGATCGCTTGCCAGAATTAACCCCAGAACATTTAGAGAAGTTACCAGGTTGCGATTTTATTGTCCGTTGGACAGGAAATAGTTTTCAAGGGGAAGTTGAACCAGGAAAAGCGTGTAAAGTAATACGAAAGGACAAGGAAACCTATTTAGACAGCAAGTTTACCGTTGATGCAGAAAAACTTATCAGTTGGGAGAAGGGACTCGATCCGCAAACCAATGAGCAAATTTGGGGGGCGATCGCCGGGTCCTTTCATTTCCAACGTGGAGAAAGTTTTGCCCATGAGGTTAATACTCTTATTATTTAAAGAGTAGAGAAATATTTCTCAAAGAAATATTTCTTTCCCTCATTTTTTGCCAACCAGTACAGATGTTGATTATAATGAGATCGTCACCCTTAATCCCAACCGATCGCGATGGAATTTAATTACGCATATAGCGGTAGCACTGCGGTTAGTGACAGTGGAAATAGTACGCAAATGTCCTTTTCTCCTGACACGAAGCGTCAACCCACTTATTTTGTTGGCGAATTGCGGAAAAATATTGCTTTTCGTGAGGCTATTAGTGCTTTACATGATGTCGTCGTCTCGGATCTGCGCTTTAAACCCAAAGATCGTACCGAATATAAAATATGGCGATCGCAACAAGATGACCTAGACTGGCAGTTAATCGCCGCACAGCGATCGGAGATACGGGAACAGATACAAACTTTACAGAGCGAACTTAAAGACCTCTATCAACGTAAAAGCAACCGTTGGTCGGAATATTACAAAGCACAAAGAGACTACTATGACTATCTCTACGAACGCGATCGCGATATGTGGTTTGTTCTCGATCCGGTGATTACCGTCCATCCTGATGAAGTATTTTTTGAGTGTTTTTCTCAGGATGAATCGAGTTATGGTCGTTTGGGGGCAAGTTACGAGGTTTTTAAAAACATTAATGAGTTTGCTTGCGGGACAACTAATATTGATTATTCGGCGGATCTCTACAACGAATTTCAAAAAATTCGCAGTTATAAAAATACCTTATTTCAAGTCGATCCTTCAGGGTTTGAGGTACAAACAACCCAAGAAGATACTTATAAGGAAGTGAAAATCGATTTACCGGATAGTTGGGTGCGAGGGTTCTTACAAGTGAGTTCCGCTATGTCTCTCCCAGCAGTTCAGTTGGAATTGCAGCCGATGGATGTTTATAATATTTGCTTTATCCTGCGACGCTACAAAGAAAAACAGAGTCCGAGAGGGATGCGCTACCATTTGACTCCTGGACAACCGATCAAGATTGTTTTTGAACCCTGGGAGATAGAGATAATTTGTCCGCGATCGCTATACAAGGGAACCCAAGCACAAGTTATCAGAGTTTGGGGTCGTCGTCGTCTTCTCATTCTCGAACGTCTTCTCCCCATTGCTAAGAAGTTTACCGTACATCTCCTCGGCACGGGAATGCCTTCTTTTTACGTGGCGGATCTGGGGGATATGTCTTTCACCTTGGGGTTATCGGGATGGAGTGCAAATGATTGGTCGGGATCGGGGAATTTTGACCTGATGACCTCTAGGACAGAGGTAGATGCTTTCACCCAGCAACAAGTATTTACGAGTTTGCAGGAAAATTGGGCGGAATCTGTGGGAGATTTAGCCAAGCGCTTAAATTTAGATCGTAGTGTCATTTTGGCAGCATTAAGTGCTTATACTCAAGCAGGTCGAGCAATTTACGATCTCAATAAACAAGTATATCGCGTGCGGGAGTTGAGTCGCGAACCTTTACCGATGGAAAGATTGCGCTTTGCGAATGAACGAGAAGAAAAAGCAACTCGTTTTTTAGAGAATAATAGCGTAGGGGTTACGAGTATCGCGGGAGACTTGGAAAGCGACCATACTGTGCAAGGAACTGTTGGCGATCGCGATCGCACTTACGAACCCTATTTAGTTATTGATAGCGATCGCCGTCTCGTCCAAGCCGAATGTACTTGCAATTGGTTTCAACAGAATAAATTATATAAGGGACCCTGCGAGCATATACTGGCGTTAAGAATGCAGTGCGATCGTCAAAATAGACAGTAAATCTAAAAATCTAAGCAAGACAAAAATCGGCAAATAAAGTCATGCGAGTTAGACTGAATAACGTAGCCCCATTTGCGAAGTATCTTCCCAGGAGGACTCGTCGATGGGTTTTCAGATGTGCAGTACCCCCGAACAGTTATGAAAGCGTTCGAGTCCCCGAGTTTGACCTTTGAGAGTGAGGAATTCATTACCACCGCAACCCAACGGGTGTCCTTAATCGAACAATTATTGGCGATCGGTACAGCCCTATCGGGAAGTCATAACTTGAGGGAGTTATTGGCCTTAATCCTGAGCAAGAGTCGCGAAATTACTTGTAGCGATGCGGGAAGCGTTTTTTTAGTCGATCGCATCAATTCAGTGCCTCAACTCGTATTCAAAATTGCTCAGAATGATTCTCTACCGACGGTTTTGTTTCAAGAGTTTACACTACCCCTCACGTCAAAAAGTTTGGCGGGATATGTGGCTTTAACAGGACAATCTCTGAATATTCCCGATGCTCATAATTTGCTGCCTGGTTTACCCTATCAACTCGATCGCAATTTCGATCGCGATTTTTCCTATCGGACTTGTTCGGTATTAGTGCTACCCATGCAGGATGCAGAAGGGGAAATTATTGGAGTCTTACAATTAATTAATCGCAAACTGCGCCACGATATTAGAATCAACGGAGATAATGCCCTCAATGTTACTCAACCCTATTCGGACTGGGAAGAACGTTTAGTGCGTTCTTTAGCCTCTCAAGCCGCAATTTCCATCGAACGTAATATTCTCCAAAAAAGCATTGAACACCTCTTTGAGGGCTTTGTAAAGGCATCTGTACAAGCAATTGAAGCACGAGATCCCACCACTTCCGGACATTCCGAACGAGTCGCATCTTTAACTGTGGGTTTGGCTCGGGAAGTGACGGAGATGAAAAAGGGACGCTTGCGATCGCTTCATTTTAACGAACGACAAATTCAAGAAATTCGTTATGCGGCCTTACTACATGATTTTGGCAAAATTGGCGTTCCTGAAGCAATTTTGAATAAGCGCAAAAAGCTCTATCCTCAACAATTAGAAGTAATTCGTCAGCGTTTTGCGGTTGCAATGCGGACTTTACAAATGGAGTGCGCCCAGGATAAGTTTCAGTATTTGGTCAATCATCCTAATTCTCAGCATACTCCCGATGCTAATTGTTCTCATTGTCAGCAATTACAAGCCTTTGACGATCGCTTGGAAGCAGCGTTAGAAAAGCTCGATCGCTATTTAAAGTTTATACAAGAGATTAACGAACCCGAGTCCTTAGCAACGAAACGATTTGAGGCCTTATCAGAGGAGGCTTTTGTGGAATTAACAGCACTTTCAGAGTATTACTATCAGGATATCGATGGTACTCTCAAACCCCTCGTCACTGCCCAAGAAATGGAGCAAATGTTGTTACCTCGGGGCAATTTAACCACAGAAGAACGTTTTGAGATCGAGGCTCATGTGACTCATTCCTATGAGTTTCTCAAGCGCATTCCTTGGACAAAACATCTACAAGATATTCCGACGATCGCCTACGGACATCATGAAAAGTTAGATGGTAGCGGTTATCCTTTGGGGTTAACGGGGGAAGAAATTCCCATTCAAACACAAATGATGAGCATTGCTGATATTTATGATGCGTTAACGGCTGCGGATCGTCCCTATAAGCGCCCACTTCCTGTTAATATTGTTCTCAAAATTCTACGAGAAGAGGTTGAGAAGAATAAAATTAATGGCGATCTAGTCGAGATCTTTATTCAACGTCGAGTCTATCAAATTTTGAGCCATCCAAGATAGAAATTTTGTGGAACTTCTATCTTATTTTCCCCTTATTTTGCTCTTATTGGGCTTGACAGGTTTGCAATAACTCGCGATCGCGATCGCTGATCTCTTCGATGGGATAAAATCCCTCCAAACCAGGTTTATTGGTGGGAATATCCCCAACTGAAGCAACTAAAGAAGTATTTTCAAGGGCGATCGCATAAGGGAAAGTTTCTCCCGTGTAGCTATCGGTTATATTTAAAGCCAATTGACCTTCTTTTGTTGCACCTCGGAAGCAATCAAAAGAGGAACGAGGCTGATAAAATGCTCCTGTGATTTGTCCAGCTTTAACTTCAAGAATAGCGTAGGATTTGCCAATTTCGTTAGGATTTACCGACTCACCGTATAAATGAATACCTTCTGCTAGGGTAATGGGTGCATTGCGGGTTGTTTCTGCACTCTGATGCGCGATCTCTGGGGAAGCGATCGCCGGAGTAGCGACGGTTAATGCGACTAAGGTAGCAGCGAAACTACGAGCGATGGGGTTGTTTTGGAGCGTTTTCATAATTCATTATCTCAATTCCTCACAGGTTTACTATCCCGCGATTTACTTTGCCGTGCAGCGATCTTCCTCGGTTTTGGAGGTGAGATAAAGCAGAATTTTGAGAGATCGTATCCCTTCTCAACTAGCGATCTGTATCACAGGAAACGTTCTGGAATTCCGAGTTAGGGGTTGAGGAGTGATATATTCTGAACTTTGCAGCGAAAATCTATGCTTTTTTTCTTTTTCTTACAATTCTTTACATTTTTCTTTTCTCTTCTCGTTCTCAATCATGGGATTAATCAGTTTATCCTCAAACGTTCTGATTTTGATTCTGCATCGCTTCCAGTTTTTGCCTGGGGATGGTTCGTTTATTTTCTGATCTATATTGTCAGTCGTTGGTTAGCTGTACCCGTTGAACCCATCCGGAATATTTTTACAGGCATGGCTTTTAGTATTGCGATCGCGGGAGGAATTGTCTGGTTTTTTCGGCCTCATTGCTCGTTTTGGCAACAGCGTCGGCAAGATTTACCCCTCGATCTGGGAACGCTTGCTTTCTTATTTTGTTTCTTGATTGCCATGCTTTATATCGGACCTTATTTAGAGCATCCATCGGACTCAGTGGATTATTTTTATCGCATTCAAGCCTGGGAAAAAGCCAAGTTTATGAACTATTCTAGCGAGAATCGCTATGTTACTTTTGCTACATTTTACGAACATTGGCTCTTACAATCTTCGGGATTGAGTTATGGAGAAAGATTGGGTTTAACTTTCGTTTCTGCTCTGACCCAAGGAATCTTATTTTGGGAATTTATTCGTATTGCTAGATTCATCACCCATAACATTCCTTTAAGTTGGTTAGCAAGTTTAATGTCTTTAGGTTATTTTGGCTATGATGCCATTAGTTTTTATCGTTATAGTGTCTTTTCTGGTCCGATGCTGTCTTATATTATTTATTTGGAGGCATTGGTTTTAATCATTGCTCTCTTTTTAAAAGAGCAATGGCGTTACTTATTATTTTTACCTCCTCTGCTTTGGTTTTGTTGGGATAATCACGAACAATCAACTTTGTTTCAAGTGACTGCGATCGCGGCGATCGCTACGACTTTGGTGCTGTTTCGTTATCGTAGCTTAAAGCCTCAATTTAGACGAGTTTTAGTGTTGGCGATCGCCTTGGGCATATTGGCTACAATTTCATTCTGTTTGCTGCGAGAACCTATAGCCAAAAATTTAGATTTAGAATATCAAAACTTATATCTCTTCAATATTGAAACTGTTTTCGGCTGGAAAATGTATGTTATTCGCTATACCCCTTTAAGTCATGCGATCGGGCTTGTGGGTTGGCTAATCGTATTAACAACAATACTATTTTTACTCTTTGGTAAACCTGAGAGAAAACTGGATATTATGTCGGGATTAACACTATTTCCATTTCTGCTTTTTTGTAATCCCTTAGCGATTGAAGCCCTTCGTCGCGTTATGGCAGCAGAACAATTTCATCGCTTAATTTATGGCTGTTTATATTGGATGTTACCAATTGTCTTACTGCATCACTTCTCACCTCAGTTAGAAAGTTTTAGTTCTCAATTTGTGTTATTTAAAAAGAAAATTAATAACAAGATATATTTCCAATATTTTATCATTATTTTATTACTTTTTACCTCATTAATTCCTCGCGATCCAATTTACGGAAAAATGATTCACAGTTGGTTAAAAGTTCCCAAGACTTTAGATGGTTCTGATTTAAAACCCGTCATTCATTACCTGCGAGAGAATGCAGAGAAACAGTGTATAAATCCACTCTCTGACAGTAATTCTTATCCTATTCGACGCTATGTTTTCAGCGATCCTTATGTTAATACTTATTTAGCAGGAACAGGATATTTTTATACCAATACCCATCGCTGGGATGATTCAGATGGTTATGAATCATTTCCATTGGGAATTACGACAACATTAGATACAGATATTGATTATTCCCAATTTATGCAATTATTACGAGAAAGAAGCGTTTGTTATATTGTTATCTATTTACCCGACAAAAAAATAACCAGTTGGTTAGGTAGAACAAGTGGTCATTGGTACGATACTTATGCTCATACTCAGCGTCATTATTCTCCTCAGTTTTTAAAATGGGTGCGACAATCTCCTCAAGACTTTACCTTAGTTTTTGAACAAGATTCTGTGCAAGTATTCCAAATTAAAGTTTCCGAATAAAAGTAATTAACTCAACTTGCTAGTTATTGATTCGATCGCCCCAGCCCCGCTTAAAAGGGGGGTAGAATTCAAAGTTAATTTTTTCTATCTATCATCGTCATTAATTGCGATTCACTCAACTGCGTAATCCCTAATTTTACAGCTTTTTCCAGCTTTGATCCAGCATTTTCCCCCACCACGAGATAGTCTGTTTTTTTACTAATAGAACTGGTTATTTTCCCTCCTGCTTGTTTAATTAATGCTTCTGCTTCTTTGCGTCCTAATGTAGGTAAAGTTCCCGTTATTACTAATATTTTGTCAGACAAAACCCCTTTTATGCTAAAATCTGAGGCAGATGATAAATTGGTCGTTTCTTGTGCAAAATTTAGCCCCGCCGTTTTCAGAGATTCCACAAGGGTTGAATTGGCTGGGTTTTGGAACCACTCCCAAACCGATCGCGCAATTTCCAAGCCAATGCCATGTACGTTTTCGAGGTCGTCGATGGACAATTTTGATAATTGATCTATCGTTGTAAAATTCTCGGTTAATAACTCGGCATTCACTTTCCCCACATAGCGAATACCCAAACCGTATAAAACTCGTGCATAAGACTGGGTTTTAGACTGCGCGATCGCCTTGATCAGTTTCTCGGAAGACTTCTGCCCCATACGTTCCAAACTCGCAAGGTCTTCAGCCGTTAAAGCATAGAGATCCGCCACCGATCGCACCAACTCGCGATCGACAATTTGTTCGACAATCTTCTCCCCTAAACCGTTAATATCTAGGGCATCTCTTGAAGCCCAATGCAGCAAACTTCCTCGCAAGATAGCAGGACAAGAACTATTCGTACAACGAGTCACAACTTCCCCTTGAGGGCGGACTAATTGAGAATCGCATTCTGGGCAGTTTTCCGGCATTTCGTAAGGGATAGTCCCCCCAGGACGCAACTCCGTTAATACCCGTACCACCTCGGGAATAATTTCTCCAGCTTTGCGAATAATCACCGTATCGCCAACGCGAATATCTAACTCAGAAATGCGATCGCGGTTGTGTAAAGTTGCTCGCTGTACCGTTGTTCCCGCTAAGAGAACCGGCTCCATGATTGCCATCGGCGTAACGGCACCAGTACGCCCAACATTAACCGTAATTTCCTTCACAATCGTAGGAGCTTCTTCCGCCGGATATTTTAAAGCGATCGCCCAACGGGGAAATTTTTGTGTAAATCCTAATTCTGTTTGTAGGGGGACAGAATTAATTTTCACCACTACACCATCCGTCAGATAAAGTAAAGTTTTTCTTTTTTCATCCCATTCTTGAAAATAGCCTGCAACTGCTGCTAAATTGACACATAATTGGCGATTGGGATTGACTCGAAAGCCCATTGTTTGCAGAAATTCTAACGCCTCCCATTGTGTTTCTGGCTGAAGTTCGGGATTATTCGGTAAATATAGAGTGTAAGCAAAAAAATCTAAACGTCGGCGATCGACCTCTTGAGAATCCAGCTTTCGCAAGGTTCCTGCCGCCGCATTGCGAGGATTAGCAAACAAATATTCTCCTGTTTTTTCTCGTTCTTGATTAAGGCGATCGAATTCATCAATGGGTAAAAAAGCCTCCCCGCGCACTTCCACTAATTCCGGTGGATTTTCTAAATTTAATCGTAGGGGAATACTGCGAATCGTGCGAACATTTTGAGTGATATCTTCCCCCGATATCCCATCTCCTCGCGTCACCCCTTTTGTTAATCGTCCTCGTTCATAAGTTAAAGCCAAGGCAGACCCATCTATTTTTAATTCACAAACATACTTAAAATCTGCAACTTCTGGAACTTTGCCAACTTCTGGAACTTGGCGCTGCCAGCGATCTTGCCACTTTGCTAACTCTTGCAAATTAAAAGCATTTTCTAAACTGTAGAGGGGAATATTATGGCGAATAGAAATAAATTCAGTTGCAGGGCGATCGCCAACCCGTTGAGTCGGACTATCGGGACTAATAAGTTCGGTAAATTGTGTTTCAAGGTCTTGTAATTCCCGATAAAGGCGATCGTAAACTGCATCCTCCATAATAGGATCGTCGAGGACATAATAAGCATATCCCGCCTTCTGTAATTGTTGGCGCAGTTGTTCGATCCGGTGTTGAATTTCTGTTGAGACTGCCATTTCAACTTTAAAGATAACTTTCTTTATTTTATCCGTGGTTTGAGCATTAGATCCTCCTAGAAGAATATCCCAAGTAACAATTTCCCGCAATTGTCCCCAAATCGATCGCAGGCGGCGTAAAATGACTGAACAACCAATAGGGGGAGTCTGAGGGGGGATTGGTTTCCCCACTCGTCTATACGGTGGGGCGGAAAATCCCCCCTCAGAAATGTAGGGACGTTTCATGAAACGTCCCTACCATCCTTATTTCTTCCTCCACTTTGGTTTTGGATGTACTGCTTAATGATTGCCAAAGGTGCGCCGCCACAGGAAACGATGCACTTGGAATCATGCCAAATTTTCGAGTGAGTGCTATATTTAAGTATAGTTCAAGCCATCAAGGAAAAGCAAAAATGGCAACGAGGCGATTAACATTTCGATTATATCCCAATCAAATCCAGTCTCAAACTTTGTTAGAGGCACGTCGTCTTCATGCTTATTTGTATAATGCTTGTTTGGCTCATCGACGTTTTGAATGGCGAAAAAATCGCAAGTCAATCGATTATTTCAGCCAACAAAATGCCTTGCCAGCTTTCCGAGAATGTTGGGAAGAATATAAGCAATTAAATCTATCTTCTTTGCAAGCAACAGTAAAGCGAGTAGATTTAGCTTATA
>NZ_JACSWA010000480.1 GCF_016888125.1 Spirulina sp. CCY15215 | reverse complement strand
ATGGTCAGATGCGTTTTTTCAATCCCCAAACTGGGGAGTATTTAAGAAGTCCAGATGAGTCCGAACGGGAACGGATTGAGGAACGACGGGAAAAAATTGAGGAACGACGACAGAAAATGGAGGAACGACAACAAAAAATGGAGGAACGACGGGAAAAAGAACAAGTTCAGAGGACATTGCAAGAGTTGCGCGATCGCCTGATTGCGAAAGGATTAGACCCTGATAACTTCTGAACTTAGCGATCGCGCTATAATTTCTGTACGA
>NZ_JACSWA010000048.1 GCF_016888125.1 Spirulina sp. CCY15215 | reverse complement strand
TACTGGCTTCTTGAAGTTCAAAGCCCAAAGGACTCAAGAGTTGTACCAACAATTGCCGATTTACGGGTTTATCATCGACAATTAAGATACGATAGCGGGGTTGATCGGGTTCGAGAGCGATAATGCGATGTTTAATTTCCTTACGTTCTACCTCGCTGGCTTCAACTTCCTCAACTTCAATCTCAAAGTGGAATATAGTTCCTTTTCCGACTTGGGAACTCACGCTCATTTCGCCTCCCATCAACTGC
>NZ_JACSWA010000479.1 GCF_016888125.1 Spirulina sp. CCY15215 | reverse complement strand
GACCCAAATAACGTAGTACGCAAGGTACTGAGTCTGGTCAGAATGGCTTGTCAGATTTCTCTTTCAAGCCTCACGCCTTTAGGCTGAGGTTCCTGACCCTGTCATTGCCACCCCTTCCAGATAATTCTCTAACGCAAACTCATAACCCGATCGCCATACAGGTTGGTTCAGAATGACAGGAGAAGAACCCACAGCAGAGTCGAGAACCCGCTTGTAGTGAACCAATGCCAGATCGAACCGACAGAGAAAATCGGCATAATTGGGATATTGTGCTAAAAATGCCTCAGCAGTTTGCCACAATTTTGCCTGCTTTTGGGGAGTTATCGCCAGAAGTCCATTTAAGTCCCAATTACCAGAACTGCGAGTTTTCACCTCAACAAAAATAAGCGCAGCATCTGGCGATCGCGCCACCAGATCGATTTCCCCCCAAGGACAGTACCAGCGATGATGCAGTATTTGCCATTCTCGTGCCTCCAACCAATCGGCAACAACTTGTTCTCCCAATTGTCCCACTTCAAGCGATCGCTTGCCCTTGTTTTGGCGTTTAACTTCACTCAAACCTGATTTCCTCCTCAATTTTCTCGCTCGGATTGCTGATATACTCTAGAAAAACATAAAAAATCATGAAAAAATACTTACTTTCTCACCTCCAAACAATTGTAACCAGTTTTTTCCTGCTATTAATCGCGGGCTTTGCATTTTGCAATATTTTCGTTTCTCCCGTCCTCGCAATTTCCTATAATAACGTCACTTTAATCGGCGAGGATTTTTCTCATCAAGACTTGAGAGATGCCAGCTTCGATCATTCTAATCTCCGTCAATGTGACTTTAGCTACTCCAATTTATTCGGGGTAGAGTTCTTTTCCTCCAATCTCGATTCTGCTAACTTCGAGGGTGCCAATCTTCGCAATGCTGTTTTAGGATCGGTGCGTTTATCTCATGCTAATTTAACCAATGCCGTGCTAGAAGATGCCTTTGCTTTTGGCGCATTATTTGATCAGACAATCATCGAAGGTGCAGATTTTACTAATGTATTATTAAGAGCCGATATTCAAAGGAAACTTTGCGATATTGCCTCGGGGACAAATCCAACAACAGGACGAGAAACTCGAGAAACTTTACTCTGTTGGTAATAATAGAAGTTCCTCTCTTTTTCTATGGAGAGGACAGGAAAAGTAGAAGAAGAGTAGAATATAGATATGTTTAAAATCTAAGTGCATTATTTCTAGCCCAAAAATACTCGATTAAAGGCTTGATTTCGATAGCGCTGGTAAACATAAAAATCGTCATCAAGGGTTGCGATCGCGTCAATATTTAGTCGTTCTGAAATTACCACCAAAGATAAATCAGCAAAATCTCCCGGTAAATCTGAATATTTCTGATTTAATTCTGCAATGCGAAGTAAGTCTTCAGCGAGTAAAGGCACAAAGGCAAAAACTTCTAAATTAACACCCCGTAAAAACTGATTCTGAACTTGCCAATTGCGATCGAGAAGATACATAACTTCAGTAATACAAGGAATTGTAGTTAATAGATCGCTCGTACAATTTTCAAAAAAATTCTTTGCTGGCTGATGATAATTATCCCGTGCATTATAATAAGCTAATAGGATACTACTATCCATTAAAATAGTTGGAGGATATCTCATGATTTTAATTCATTCTTTGACTGAATTTTGTCATGTTTTTGAACAATATATTCTGCGACTAATCGCTTGCGAGTAGATCGTGAGGAAAGCTCCTGATGAGCATCTTGCAGAAGATATTCAGGATGTCCTCCCAGTCTTTCCACAATTGTTTTTGCTTCTTCAGAGTCTTCTCCTCGTCTCTCAACAATTGCAGGACGAGTCTTCAATGGATGAGATTGTACGATCAACCAATGTTCGTAAATCAGACGCTTCACTAATTCCTCAGAATTTGTTTGTTCTGCGGCTAGAATCTCGGCTAAATGGCTTTCTGTCTCTCGATCTAATTGTAGGTTTAACATGAGTTCTCTACTCTCAATCATATATTTTTCCTCTATTTTGGCATAAGTTGCAAAAAAAAACAAAAGATGCTGGCCATACCTTGTTCTTAATTGGTAAAACTATAAATAGTTTGTCGTTCTAAGTCTGCACATAAACTGGACGGTTTTTGGCTTAAAATATGCGACTGACGCGACAAATTAACCTGTAATCCTGTCATCGGATCGTCTCCCGTAGAAATCAAAAATTCTAACCGTTCGATCTGATTCCATGTTACTAAATCATCTAAAATATTACCGATCGCCTTAACATAAGGATGTTCGATATCGCCATACCAATCCACACTGGCAACCTGGGGTTGATCTAACCCGATATGCGCCACCAGAGAAGGCTTTTCAAACAGCGCGATCGCCACCGGGCGAGATTCTTCTTGTAATAATAAATCGTGAGAACGAACTAACCTGCGAAACCGATCTAATAATTCATAGCGATCCCTCACACTTTCCACCGATGAATGCCAATCAATGCCCACCGTAACCAAATAAGTTTGCAATAATAAATGCCCCAACTTATTCGCCTTCGTAGCCAAATATTCCGAATTGTGATCTGTTGCTTCAATCAACAAGGGAACGCGATCGACCACCTCCAAACCATATCCCTTTAACCCAGCAATTTTGCGGGGATTATTAGTAATCAAACAAATCTGTTTAATCCCCAAATCGTTCAAGATTTGCGCCCCCATACCATAGTCCCGCAAATCTGCCGGAAAGCCCAATCTTTCATTCGCTTCGACAGTATCAAAGCCCAAATCTTGCAAAGAATAAGCCTTAAGTTTGTTCACCAAACCAATCCCTCGCCCTTCCTGACGCAGATAAACCACAACTCCTAGCCCCGCATCCTCAATAGTCTTTAAGGCGGCTTGTAGCTGCATCCGACAATCGCAACGCAAAGATCCCAAAGCATCCCCTGTCAAACATTCTGAGTGCATTCGCACCGTTACTGGGCGATCGCCAAACTTTTGCGGATCGCCCTTAACAATAGCAATATGTTCTGTATTATCGAGAACATTGCGATAGGCGTAAATCTGAAAATCCCCGAACTGGCTGGGAAACTGGCACACCGCTTCCCGATAAACAAAGCGATCGTGTTTGAGACGATAGCTAATCAGATCGGCAATACTAATCAGCTTCAGATCGTGTTTTTGGGCATATTCTACCAATTCCGGCAACCGTGCCATCGAACCATTGGGATTTTGTATTTCGCAGATGACCCCCGCCGGGTACAATCCCGATAGCCGCGATAAATCTACCGCCGCTTCTGTATGACCTGCCCGCTTTAAAACCCCCCCCTGTTTGGCACGAATCGGGAAAATATGACCGGGACGGCGCAAATCCTCCGATCGCGTCGCGGGGTTGATAGTAATTTGAATAGTTTTGGCGCGGTCTTCGGCAGAAATGCCCGTAGTTACGCCCAAATGGGGGGCTGCATCAACACTGACAGTAAACGCGGTTTGATTGGGATCGGTATTTTTAGTTACCATCAGGGGTAATTCCAGTTCATCGAGACGTTCCCCCGTCATGGCCAAGCAAATCAAGCCCCGTGCCTCCACCGCCATAAAATTAATAATATCGGGGGTGGTAAATTGAGCCGCACAAATTAAATCCCCTTCATTTTCGCGGTTCTCATCGTCTACAACTACAATGGGACGACCCGCTTTAAAATCTGCAAGGGCAGCATCGATCGCATCAAATTGACAAGAAGTTTGAGTCAGTTCTGGCACAAAAAATTAATAAAAATTCAGGTTGGGTTTATTTTTATTTTAATGGGTTAGTGGTTATCGATCGCGTACCAGTTACCCATCCCCGATCTGCTCATCATTTATTGACCCATTATTAAACATGAATATTCGTATCATTGTTCTTTTCCTCTTGGCTGGTTCCGGGGCATTCGCCCTTCATCTTCCGGCGCGATCGCAGTCCTTATCGGATCAGTGCCGACAAACTAATCGCCGTATTGATGTTTATTCTCAGCCTTCTGTCGGTCCTGACAGTCAAATTGTAGCGACCTTAGAGGCAAATGTTCAACTCACCCTAGCCGGTAATGGTCAACAGGGCTGGATCTCCGTCAAAAACCCCGTGGAAGGATTTGTCATTGCCCGTCATCTGACCAAGTGTACCGATACCCCTGCATCGACCACTCCTCCCAGTCAGCCGCAACCAAATCCCGTTGTTCCCCTTACTCCAGCCTTGAGAAATATTCAGGCAGGAAGTTGTCGTTTGGCCATCGTCGATCTAGCGATTCGTTCTCGTCCTAATATAGAAACGGGGGCGACAATTGGCGGTTTGAAAAAAGGTGCAACCGCGACTCTCACGGGAAATACCTCTAGCGATCCCGAGGGGCGTTTCTGGTTGCAAATTTCGTCTCCCATGCAGGGTTGGATTTCTGGTGGCCGCAGTGGGGGCAGTAATGTCATTCTCTGTGGGAATGGAGGATGATAGACAAGAATAAACTGTATCAACAGGAACCGCGATCGTGCCAGCTTCTATTGCCTTGATTGCCCATAACACCCAGAAAAATGACCTCATTGTTTTGGTCAAAAAATATCGTTCGATTTTATCGGGCTATCACCTGATGGCTATGGATAAAACCGGGCAGCAAATTCAGGAAGCAACGGGACTCAAAATCGAGGGATTATTGTCGGCTGCGCGAGGAGGAGATCTACAAATTGCAGCCCGCATTGTCTCGGGGGAGATGATTGGGGTTATCTTTTTGTTCGATCTACTCCAAGCTAACCCTCAAGAACCTAGAATTGATAGCATCTTACGTGCCTGCACAATTCATGATGTTCCCCTCGCGATTAATTTGGCAACGGCGGAGTCAATCATTCGCGGGTTTGCACGCAGTCGAATTGCTTATTTAATTTTTAATCCGGTTGCGGGACAGGGCAATCCCGATCGCGATTTAGCCTCGATTCATCAAACCTTAAAACCGCAAGTTCACCTACACACAATTTACACTCAACCCAATGTAAATCCTGTGGAACAAGCGAAGGAGGCGATCGCCGCTATTCAGGCTCGAGAAACGGAGGAGAATGAAGATCCTGGCTTTATCATCGCTTCTGGTGGAGACGGCACCGTTTCGGCGATCGCCAGTGCCACGATTGAAACGGGTATTCCCCTCGGTATCATTCCTCGAGGCACGGCTAATGCTTTTTGTGCTGCCTTGGGCATTCCTATGAATTTAAAATCAGCTTGCGAAACGATCGCTGCTGGTAATACTCGCATGGTGGATGTGGCACGGTGCAATGATATTCCCATGATCTTATTAGCGGGAGTCGGATTTGAAGCGGGGATGGTGGAAAAGGCCAATCGAGAATTGAAAAACCATTTAGGCTCTCTCGCTTATGTATTATCCGCCGCACAGCAACTCTTCGATCAAGAACCTTTCAAGGCAACGATTGAAATAAATGGCGAGATCGTTGAATTTCAAACCGTTGCTGTAACGGTGGCCAATGCTGCTCCTTCAACTTCATTAATGGCTCAGGGTTTTGGGGAAGTAATTCCCGATGATGGTCTTTTAGATATCACCATCCTTACCACACCTCAAAACGGATTGCAGGTGAATGCCTTCGCTTCTCTATTTGCTTCGGCTTTAGTGAAAACACCTTCTAACCGAGAAGACCTCATTTGCTTGCAAGCCAGCCGCCTCAAAATTACTACCGATCCCCCTCAGAAGTTGGTGATTGATGGTGAAATATTTGCGGCGAATCCTGTTGACATTGAATGTATTCCCAAAGGATTGACAATTTTTACGCCTTTATTGACCATTTAAGCTGCTTTTTTTGACGACATCCCCCCTAACCCCCCTTAGCAAAGGGGGGATAGAACAGTACAACCCACCATTAACCCCTTCAAAAAGGGAAGAGGAGAGTCACCACCAACAATAAATAACCGCAACCAACAACATTACGGAACAATCAAAACCGGACAAGGAGATAAATTAATCACACGATTGGTAACGCTTTCAGAAACCCCTTCGGCAGTTAAACCCATACCGCGAGAACCCATAACAATGAGGTTGGCATCGAGTTCGTCCGCAACATCACAAATCGTAAAAGAAGGCATTCCTTCCCGTTCAATCGTTTCCGCGTCGATCCCTTTGCTAGAAAATGCCGCTTTTGCGCCATCGAGCAATTTTTCCACCTGTTGAGGGGAACTCATGACCTCCTGAGCTTTAGTTTCCTGTTCGATAGTCGGCGCTTCAACAACAGAGAGTAAAATGAGGCGACTTTCGTATTTACGGACAAGTTCCGCAACTACTTTCATCGCATTAGCCGCTTCTGGGCTGGCATCGAGAGGGAATAGAACCGTTTTAAACATAACTGTATCTCCAGTAACACCCGCTCCTGTACAATCAGCTAGGGATCGATCCCCCAAACTGGGGAAATTTGCGTTCCCTAGCAATATTGAATCGCATTTTGAGAAACTCAAACGAAAACAGGAGAATATTCTTATGCCTAAGAAAACTGTAGCAAATTTATCAGAAGCGGATTTAAAAGGTAAACGGGTTTTGGTTCGAGCCGATTTTAACGTTCCTTTTGATGATAAGGGTGCTATTACCGACGATACGAGGATTCGGGCAGCATTACCGACAATCCAAGATTTAACGAAAAAAGGCGCAAAAGTCTTATTGTCGAGCCACATGGGTCGCCCTAAAGGACAGGTGAAAGAGGAATTGCGCCTCACTCCTGTTGCTAAACGCTTATCGGAGTTGTTGGGTAAAAATGTCACCATGTGTTCTGATTGTATCGGCGCTGCGGTGGCTTCCGTTGTTAGTGGCATGAGCAATGGCGATGTTGCTTTATTGGAAAATGTCCGTTTTTATGCTGAAGAAGAGAAAAACGATCCTGAATTTGCCAAGCAATTAGCGGCGAATGCAGATATCTACGTCAATGACGCTTTCGGGACGGCACACCGCGCCCATGCTTCTACGGAGGGTGTCACTAAAGTTCTGAAAACCAGTGTTGCTGGCTATTTGATTGAGAAAGAATTGCAGTTCTTACAAGGGGCGATCGACAATCCTCAACGTCCTTTGGCGGCAATTATTGGCGGTTCTAAGGTTTCGAGTAAAATCGGTGTGATTGAGACGTTGTTGGATAAGTGCGATAAGTTGCTAATCGGTGGTGGCATGATTTTCACTTTCTACAAGGCACGAGGATTGAGTGTTGGTAAGTCTTTGGTGGAAGAAGATAAGTTGGAATTGGCCAAGACTTTGGAAGCGAAAGCTAAAGAAAAAGGAGTAGAGTTATTATTGCCGACGGATGTAGTGGTGGCAGATAATTTTGCGCCAGATGCCAATGCTCAAACTGTGAGTGTTAATGCTATTCCTGATGGTTGGATGGGTTTGGATATTGGACCTGACTCTGTGAAGACTTTCCAAGCTGCTTTAGAAGACTGCAAATGCGTGATTTGGAATGGTCCTATGGGGGTTTTTGAGTTCGATAAATTTGCTCCTGGTACTGAGGCGATCGCCCATACTTTGGCAGGTTTGACTCCTCAAGGCTGCATTACGATTATCGGTGGTGGTGACTCGGTTGCAGCCGTGGAAAAAGTGGGGGTTGCTGAGAAGATGAGCCATATTTCGACGGGTGGTGGTGCCAGTTTAGAACTGTTGGAAGGAAAAATACTTCCCGGAATTGCAGCGCTGAATGATGCTTAATTCTTGTGTAACATTCCCCCCTCTTCTCTAGGGGGGCTGGGGGGAATTAAAGCACTTCCCTGCACGAATTAAGCCGACACGACTGGCGATCGCTCAGATCGCCAGAGCCATCATCTTTCTTGACAACATACCATTTCTGTGTATCTGACATAATTGATTTTCTTTCTAAGTAAGTTTTTTATTTAACTTCCTGAAATCCTAGCACAGCAAGATTTACAGCAATAATGTAAAGTATTGTTAAAATAATTTATTGAGAAGACTTGTCATTTAGTGCGAATTGTTCTTATACTGGATGTAACCCAGTTTACGGAGGCTACTAGAAATATGAGGGCTACTCAATCCGAGTCAGCGATCGCCGATAACGAGGCACTACAGCCAGTTTTAGAGGGCTTAGAAATTAAAATTTTAGCCATTGAACAAACCGATCGCTGGTCAATTTACCATCGCTTGCAAGAATTAGGAATTCCTTGCAATTGCGCGATCGCCCAACCCCTAGAAGCCAGGATCGACAGTCCCACCGCAGCATTACAATTATGGAGTATTGCTCATCGTTATCGCGCTTCTCGGAACGAACTATTAGACTTTTTAGAAGATTGCTGGCAAACCAGAATTTGTGCTTAGATATTCAAATTGTTTTCAAATTGTTGTTGATTGTTAACTTAATAAAGCGTCATGTCTCAAACAAAGATGCCTGTTGCCGATTTTGCTATCGTCGGTCAATTACTAGATGTTATTATTAAAGATGGCTATAAAATTAAATATCTCAGATTGATCTTTGAAGAAAGAGAATATTGGATCAAAGTTCCTAAAGAATTGCGTAATACTTTCGATCCGAGAATAGTTCCGGGGTGTTGGTTAGAAGTTAGCGGTACACAAAAACGGAAAAAAACGGGAATTGTGCAACTGACTGCCGAGGCGATCGCCTTGGCAAAACAACAACAAAAATCCGAACTTGACGCGATCGTACTGCCCAAATTATCTCCAAAAGCCAGCATTTTAGTTTGTCAGAAATCAACCTGTCGCAAGCGAGGAGGAGATGCCGTTTGCCATGCTTTAGAAAAAGGATTGCGCGATCGCGGATTAGGCGATCGGGTTAAGATTAGAACCACAGGTTGCCTCAAACAATGCAAACAAGGTCCTAATCTTGTCGTAATGCCGGACAAAGCCCGTTATAGCAACGTTAGTTCTGCTCAAATTCCTGCATTGATCGAAAAACATTTCACAAATGATTAATAGATAATTAATCATTTACACTAATTCTCGACCAAAAGGAAACAATGATAAGAAAAGTAACTTCCAATGTTGCTTGGCAAAAGGAAGCCCAATAATTGTAATCGCGAATAGAACAGAAAAAAGCAAATGAGTTAAAGCAATACCCCACCCAAAAACCAGAAGCCAGATAATATTAAAAATCATATTGATAACGCTGCCCGTTTCTTCACTAACCACAATTTCTCGACCAAAAGGAGTCATCGTTGCTATACCTAACTTGATCGCTTGTATTCCAAAAGGGATACCGATGATTGTAACGCACAACGATATGCCTCCCAAAATATAGCCTAGACCCGCAATAAAGCCACCGAAAATCAACCAAATAATATTGCCTAAGAGACTCATGATAAAAAGCAGAAAAAGTAAAATGCCAACAGATCAACAGGATTAACTATCCCTACGCTCCAATATTAGCAATTTTCTAGGTAATTTTCAAAGATGCCACCTCGATCTGTTAGAATACCGCGCAATACGAACAAAACAGGATCGTTCCCACAATAACCCAACAATGGACATCAAACTTTTAACCGCTTTGATTCATCCCATATTTGCCGTAATTTGGGTATTTCCCCTCATTGGGATTGTCTCATATTTTGCCATGCAAACACGCCAACGTCGCTTACAAGCGGCTGCGGGAGTAAAAAGTAAAATTCCTCCTGCTGTGGGTCTAGAACACGTTAAAATCGGTCGCTTGATGGCTGGTAGTGTCGTTATGTTATCTTTAATCGGATTTGCTTATGCTACCATTAAAGGGGGATTTATCGAAAAAAAATTAATGGAAGAAGCTCCTTTTCGTGGGATTTTTCTGATTTTTATCTTTGCATTTACACTCATTTCTCTAATTCTGCTTTATCGTGCTAAACCTAAAATCTGGCGAGCTACATTTGCGACTCTAACCAGTATGGGATTAATTGTTATTGGTTCTCAGGAATGGATTTTTCGCCGTGGTGGTGAGTGGTATATATCTCATTACTATTATGGTTTGACTGCAACTATTTTTATGGTAATTTCTCTGGCAATAATACCAGAGATTTATAAAGATCGTTCTTTAGCATGGCGCAGATTGCATATTACACTTAATACTGTTGCTTTGTTTCTGTTTATGGGACAAGGTATTACGGGAATGCGAGATCTTGCTGAAATTGCTTTTTATTCAGCTAAATAGGAAAGAACAATGAATCCAAAATTTTTGCTGCTAGTTGTTTCTTGTTTAATCTTTACCGTTTACTCTAAAAGTTACGCCCAAACTGTTCAACCCGATCGCTTTTTCTCTGCCGATCCTGCTGATATGGACTTCAGTAAAATTGTCGAGGCTAATTCTCAACAATTAATCGAAACTAGAGAATGCGAACGTTGTAATCTAATCGGTGCAGATTTAAGAGGACAAAACTTAGAACGTTCTTATTTGAGAAGCAGTAATTTGGAAGAAGCAAATTTGAGATTTGCCAGTTTGAGATTTGCCGATCTTAGAGGAGCTAACCTGGAAAATACTAATTTGAGTAGTGTAGATTTGAGAGAAGCCAATTTAATTGGTGCAAGTCTATTTAAAGCCAATTTAACGCAAATGACAGCAATTAAAATAGACTTAACGGGTGCTTCTCTCGAACAGGCAAATCTTAGTAATGCTTCCTTATTTCAAGCCAATTTAACAGACGCGGATCTCAATCATGCTACTCTTGAAGGCACGCAATTACAAGAAGCAAATCTAACCCGAGCCAATTTGACTTTAGCACGCTTACAAAAGGCCAATTTAAGTCAAGCCGATCTCAGTGGAGCAGATTTGAGAAAGGCTGATTTAAGCGATGCAGATTTAAGCAATGCAACGCTAGAATTTGCCGATTTAAGAGGTGCTTTTCTGTTTGGAACAGATTTAACCAATGCCAATTTATGCAGTGCAGCCATGCCCGATGGTACAATTTCGGAACAAGGTTGCAAGGAAGAAGAAGAACCCACAGAAACAACACCGGATACGGAAATGATTCTCCCTGAAGTTCCCATCGATCCAATCCCCAATTGAACCTAAATTCGGCGGTTTACACTCCATACAACATGATAAATATGGTGCGCTAGGACTAAAGCTATCCAAAAATGCAAAAAGAGGACTCCCGTTAGACCCAAAGGGTTAACGGTGAGATGACGAGCGCGTTCCCTCTTGGTTGATTGGATATGGCGAATTGCGGTGCGACCCTGCTGAGGTTTCCTCAGCAAAGGAACGCGCACCAAGAGACGATTCGCCATCCCTCAACCGCTCGGTGAATTCGATTCACCGGGGTCGCTCGTCTTTTTGCCAACGAATAAAACCGACCAAAGTACGGACGTTAAATTTAACGTCCGTACACATAGATTGACATTCTTTGTAAAGGTTGCTAGAATCCGATTTAGGAGGATTGAAATGTTAACACTAACTTAC
>NZ_JACSWA010000478.1 GCF_016888125.1 Spirulina sp. CCY15215 | reverse complement strand
AGTTCAGCATATCCAATCGACCAAGACAAGCGCGGTTTTAACCCGCTTTCGGTGGATTAACCACAGAATCCCCGTCTTTTTAAAGCGGGGAGATGTCGAACTTGGTTTAATTTACCCGGCAAACATTCCACTGCGAGCAAGGGTTACAGGCTGGGAAGAATGGCGATCGAGCCAATCTGCCAAACTGGGAGCAAATTTCTCGTCGATATGCTGAATGAGGGCGATCGCGGCATTAAAATTACTGGGAAGCCGACTCAAAATATAGGTCAAAGCATTAGGACCCCCCGTGGAACAACCGATAACAAGGAGAGGAGAACCGGGGATTTTCACCTTTGTGAAAGATGGAACAGTGGGAGAAGAAATACCGGGGCGCGATCGCGGGGGAAGAGGGGCAATGAGATGGGCGATCTTGGCAATTTTCCGCAATAATGCTTGGGGTTCGCTACTATTGAACAAAATGTCGAGCGCAGTCCCTACCCATAATCTTTGATTTGGGTAGGGTTAGCGAGACCAACAAAGGAAATCGCGAAGCATCCGACTAGA
>NZ_JACSWA010000477.1 GCF_016888125.1 Spirulina sp. CCY15215 | reverse complement strand
GCTAACGACAGAGCGAGGAACTAGCTTCGCATTCCAAGGTGTCGTGACCCAAATAACGTAGTACGCGGGGTACTTAGTCTGGTCAGAATGGCTTGTCTCAGATTTCTCTTTCAAGCCTCACGCCTTTAGGCTGAGGTTCCTGACCCTATCTCGTAACTCTTTACAAAAGTAAAATGATTCCTTCAACCCAGCCATTTTTAACACGCAGTCCGAAACCTTGGGCAAATATCCCTCCACAACAATGGGATGATTGGCATTGGCAATTAGACAACCGTTTAAACTCTGTTGAAGAGTTAGAGCAAATTATCAATTTAACTCCTGAAGAAATTCAAGGTTTAACTGCGAAAGATAAATTTCGCGTTGATATTACTCCCTATTTTGCCAGTTTAATCGATCCTGACAATCCCTTGTGTCCGATTCGCCGCCAAGTGATTCCTTTGGGACGCGAACTCGTTGACTTTGTGGGAATGCAGGAAGACAGCTTGGCTGAAGACGAACACAGTCCCATTCCGGGTTTGGTTCATCGTTATCCTGATCGCGTTTTGATGTTGGTGACAACCCACTGTGCGAGTTACTGTCGCTACTGCACTCGCTCTCGTTTGGTGGGAGATTTTCAGCAAACTTTTAAGAAAAACGATCTCGAACGACAACTCGATTATATTCGTCAAACTCCTCAAATTCGAGATGTTCTCCTGAGTGGTGGCGATCCTTTAACTCTATCTCCCATTCTGCTTGATTATATTCTCTCGCGATTACGAGAGATAGTGCATTTGGAGATCGTGCGAATTGGTACTCGTGTTCCTGTATTCCTGCCCCAACGCATTACGGACGAGTTTTGTAATATGCTACGGAAATATCATCCCCTCTGGATTAACATCCATATTAATCATCCCAAGGAAATTACCGCCGAGTTAAGCGCAGCCTTGGCTAAATTAGCAGATGCGGGCATTCCTTTGGGAAATCAGAGCGTTCTTTTAGCGGGAATTAACGATCGCCTGGATATCCAACAAGAACTTTTATGTAAGTTAGTAAAAAATCGCGTCCGTCCTTACTATATTTACCAATGCGATCTAGTAAAAGGTGCGGGTCACTTTCGTACTACAGTTGCGCGAGGAATGGAGATCGTGGAGGGTTTGCGAGGGCACTTAAGTGGGTATACTATTCCTACTTATGTTATTGATGCTCCTGGAGGAGGTGGGAAAATTCCGGTTATGCCTCAATATCTCATCAGTCAAGGTGTGAATAAAGTCATTCTTCGCAATTACGAAGGCTATATTACGACTTATTACGAACCGGAAGATTACGATCCATCTTTAATCGATCGCGCTCAACCCTTGACGGATATGCGTCCGGAAATTGGTCAAGAAGGCGTTTCTGGCTTGTTGCAAGGCAAAGCTAAAGCAATTAAGCCGCAAGGGTACGATCGCACCCATCATCGCGGCGATCGCGCTGTGCAGGAGTCTTGAGACAAAATGAACTACCCCACCGTATAGACGGATGGGGTTTCAGTTACCCCAGCATCGTCTGTAGAGCGAGAGCTTAATCGCTTCATTTGCCCGAGTTGCGTCATCCCGCCCGTATGAGTACGAGGAGAATCAGTAGCGCTCGAGCATCGACGACTAACGAGGTTCGTTCCTACCCCCGGTTGCCGATCTGCGGCGACATTCCACATCACCATCACAGAGCATTTATCCCTGCCCATTTCAAATCCGCAATCTTCGCAAACATGATAACGATTTGAAAGTTCTGCCCAATCCTTATGGACTTTGCCACAGTTGGGACATCGCTGAGAAGGTTTGACCTTGCGAGTATTAATGGTTAAATGAACGCCACCTTTAGCAACAATTTTATAAACAATCATTTGATTTAAAGTCCCAAAACCCACGTCAAGAAGCGAACGATTGAGTCCCGCTTTTTGACGTTTTCTTTTTCCCTTCTTTGCCTTTCTAGTCATCCCCTTAACATTGAGCTTTTCTGTCACGGCGATGTCATAACGACTGGATAAATCTGTCGTGACTTTGTGCTGCCAGTCTTGGCGAACTCTCGACTGTTTGGCTTTAAGTTTGGATATTTTCTTTTGAGACTTTTTCCATCGATTTGAGGCTTTCTGTTTACCTCGAATAGGACAGCGCTTGCGCCGTAAGGCTTGGAAAGCCGTGCGAATTTTGGGTGCAAATTCTCGCTCAAAACGAGGATTGGAGACTTCCTCAAAATCCCGACCGTCAAAGCAAGTTAATGCCGTCACCGTTCCTAAATCAAAGGCAACCATTGACTGTACGGACGTTACATGTAACGTCCCTACCGGGGACTGGCTGCCAAATAGACAAGGGATTTCTTCTAC
>NZ_JACSWA010000476.1 GCF_016888125.1 Spirulina sp. CCY15215 | reverse complement strand
TCCTAATATTCTCAACCAGAGGGTTTCTGGGGTTTCAGGTAATCGGTTGACAGCAACGAGAGCCGTTTTTTGCGCTTCTCCAAGGAAATAAAATCCGCGTTCCCAGTTGTCTTTACGAGCAAACTTGAAACCCTCGATAAGGCGATCGCTGGCAGAAGGTGCAATAATCCACAGGTGAGGGAGTTCGGAATCTCCCAGAGTGCGATCGCATCTTCTGGCTTGGCGCGGCAGTTGACTGCGGATGAGAATACAATTTAAAGCATAATTATGTTTCAAATTCACTCGTTGATTCTGATGAGGGAAAGAAAAAATGAAAGAAACACTGTACGAAAAAGATTTTTATAGTTGGATTTATCAACAAGCCGATCTTTTGCGAAAAAGTCAATTCGATCGCTTGGATACCTCTCATCTCATTGAGGAGTTAGAAGATTTGGGAAAGCGCCATTACGACCAATTAGAATCTCGCTTAATGCAGTTAATTGCTCATTTATTAAAGTGGAAAGTTCAATATTGGCAACAAACTAATAGTTGGCGAGCCACCATTCGCGTGCAAAGAAAAGCGATCGCCAAACTCTTGCGGCGCAATCCTGGTTTACAATCTAGATTGGAGGAAGCTATGAAGGAAAGCTGGTCGGAAGCACGAGATTTAGCGATCGCCGCAACCGATCTCCCCGACGAACAATTCCCCGAAATTTGTCCCTTTGATCTAGAACAAGTTATGGATGAGAACTTCTGGCCGACTAACAAGGTAGAAGAAGATAATGAAATTTAAACGTTTTCTAGCTGTCATTCCCGCTTCGTTGTTGCTTTTTCCGGCGATCGCGATCGCCCAGGAAAAGTTAGTAGATTTTGATTATTGGGCGAGTTTGTGCAATACCCTTCTCCTGGCAGAAGATTACGAGAAAGCCCTGGAAGCCTGCGACCAAGCCGTGGGACTCTTCCCCAACGATCCCGTGACTTGGAATAACCGGGGGGATGTTTTATTTGCCCTCTCCCAATATGGAGATGCTTTAGTATCTTACGAACAGGTCTTGCGTCGCAGTCCTACAGATTCCCTCGCTTTAGCGAAACGATGCGCATCCCTGACGGCGTTGGGACGCACGGATGATGCGGTGGTGGCTTGCGATGAAGGGCTGGAAATTGATGGGGACTGGGGAGAAGGTACCCCGGCGATCGCCTGGTACAACCGAGGGGTGGCCATGACTCAAGTGGGGAACCATTCCGAGGCACTAGAGTCCTACGATTGGGCAATTCGCACTAATCCCAGCTATTCCCCAGCTTATGCGGGGCGATGTTTGTCTTTGGCACAATTTTCTCGTTATGAGGAGGCTTTGGTGGCCTGCGATCGCGCTATTCAAGCGGGAAATTGGGGACACCAAAATGCAGCGACAGCGTTATTAAATCGGGGACGGGTATTGGTTCAGTTGGCACCGACGCAAAACTCCCCCCAGCAAGGGCTACAGTTTTATCAGGATGCCTTGCAATCTTATAATGATGCCCTGGCGATCGACCCCGATAATGAGGAAACATGGACGGAACAAGGAACAGTTTTGGGACGTTTGGGACGCAATACGGAATCTTTGGCTTCTCACGATTGGGCGTTAAAATTAAGTGAAAATTATGCTTTAGCTTTGGCTAATCGTTGCGCTGCTCTCAATCGTTTGGGACAATACAGCGATGCTCAAGCTGCTTGCGATAAAGCCTTACAAGAAGGAGACGATCGCTGGGGATTGGAAGGTGCTTCCTATGCTTGGAGTCAGCGCGGCAACTCTCTCGCGGGGCAGTTTAAGTATGAGGAAGGATTGGCTTCTGTGAATCGCGCCATTTCCTTAAATCCTACTTATGAGGAAACATGGCTGAATCAATCGACTCTGTTATGGTTATTGGAGCGCTATAGTGAGGCGTTAAATGCAACTCAGGAGGCGATCGATCTCAATCCAGAATCCTCTCGGGCATGGTATAATCGAGGACGAATTCTCACTACTTTAAGAGAGTACGACGAGGCAATTATTGCTTATAATATGGCTTTAGAAGGAGATGCCCAAATCGGCGGGCAGCCTTCCTTAGAAAAGATTTATCTCAATCTCAGTGCTGTGTTGTGGCGGGCGGGACGCTATAGTGAGGGAGCAGCAGAGGCACAAAGGGCGATCGCCTTGAATCCCGATTCTGCTTTGGGGTGGTACAATCGCGCCCTCAATCTCATGTCCAATCGTCAGTATACAAAGGCATTAGAGGCTTATGAGAGAACACTAGAGTTAAATCCTAATGATGCCAATGCTTGGATGGGTTTGGGCATTACTCAGCGTGCTTTGAAGGCATATCCCGAATCTTTGGCAGCCTTACAAAAAGCATTGGAACTTAATCCCGATAATACCCAAGCACAGGATAATTTAGAAGCCGTGATGAAAGCGATCGAAGAATTACCAACTTCTAGTCCATAAATTAAGAAATTAATAGGACTTACGCATTAACGGGCAAGATGCCCCGCACTACCATAGCCAGAGAATACAGTAGTGGGAGCGTCTCGCTCCCTAGCTACATAAGTCCTATTTAAGCAAAAACTTGGCTGATGGCGATCGCGCAATCGGAAAATGCAATCGGTGACATCTCAGCATCCAACACAAAAGTTAATTCGGTTTGGTAGCCATTCTCACTTGGGTCGCGGTACACTTCCACCGCTTGGCGATTAATATCAATCAACCACATTTCTAGCACTCCCCCTCGGGCGTAAATCTGCTTGACATCTCCCCGCTTTAAAAAGACGGGGATTCTGTGGTTAATCCACCGAAAGCGGGTTAAAACCGCGCTTGTCTTGGTCGATTGGATATGCTGAA
>NZ_JACSWA010000475.1 GCF_016888125.1 Spirulina sp. CCY15215 | reverse complement strand
ATCCGAATGGGGAACAGTTTACATCTTATGTGGAGACTGCTGTACAGCGCGATCTCCAAAAACAAAGAGCCGATCGCGAAAGACAAGAGAAGGAATTCGCACAACAAGAGCGCGATCGCGAACGAGAAAGAGCTAACCTTGAAAAACAAAGAGCCGATCTCCTCGAAAGAGATCGCCTGCAAACTCAAGCACAATTAGAGGAAGAACAAAGGAAAAATCAAGAATTGCGCGATCGCCTTCGACAATTAGGAATTGACCTTTGATAACATCTAATAACACGATATAATTCTTTGGCAATCGCCTCAACAAGCGCCTCAACAAGAGAAGAAGAATAGAGAAAAAATCAAGAATTACGCGATCGCCTTTGACAAATGGGAATCGATTTTTTTTTTACTCTTGATAGTTAATAAATAAGATGTCTGATTTACACTCATACCAAGTATCATTTTTAGACCAATGAAATCTGGTAGTAAGTGAATCTGAATCTTGAACCAATGTTTCCAAATGTTCATTTATCTTTTCTCGTAAAAATACAATATTTCTTTTTATTTTCCAACTTTCCGATAGATTAGTGTTGTTGACGAGAATCAAGAAAAATCTATTTGAAGCATCAAAACGCATTTCACCTTGATTTTCATAAAGCCACACTTTCAATTCATTTGGATTATTCATAGATGAATTTATTATTTCTATTTTTTGATAGTTTAATTCATCAATAAAATTCCTAGCACGTTGGTCTTGTCGTTCCTTTAAAATACCTTGTAAATGTGACTTGAGAGCTTCATTTTTAAGGTCATCAGGAATATGGATATTTAGATTTCTACATATTTTCTTGGTTCGTGTTAATTCGTTCCCGTATCCACAATCTCTTAATTTCTCTTTCATTAATTGTTCAGGAAAATAAGTCACCTTTAAATCAAAAGGAATATTGCATATAAAGAAATCAACTTTCTTGATTAGCCCAACCGTTGGTAGAACATTTTGATTATCTTTGAATATATCTTCAATAAGTATAGATGTCCAATGATTATACCAAGAATTTAGCGTATACCCGCGTAAACTGGATAAAAGATTACTTTCAATCTCTTCGTTTATTTGATCGTAAGATTTGATTTTCTTCACATAATTATCAACAATATTCTTTTCAAGGCTGTTCCCTTTTGAACCACCCCAATTAAAGGCATGAAGTCGATTCAGTTGATCTATCAAATAGTCTTCCTGTTCTCTTCTACTAGAACGTTCTTCATCATATTTTTCTTTGATATAAGAATCTATATGATCTTCAGTGATAACTTCATTATTAAATACTTCTTCAAAAAGGATATTTGACCGTTTTCCATCTGTTTCTACATTGTGAAGACAGCATAACTCTTTGATTGTATTTTTTCTTGAAACGCTACGAAGTTTCAGAAAACGAACCCCTAAATCATGATCTTCAATTGCACCAAATTCATTATTTAGGAAATGCTTACTTAAATCTTTGAATGAATTTGTCATACTACTTACTCCATTTGTTTTCGGTAAAGTTGAACCGGGAATTTAAAATTTCAAAAAAATTAACATCGGCAAGTATGATACTATTATCAAATATCTCCTTTACAACTTTCATAAATATTTCATTAGTCTCAACCTGTCTACCACTAATGATCGTATCTAACAAACCTTCAAAATAGTTGATGGTATCATTTTTATTGTATTTATTAAAGGATTTTTTTAAAGAAGGCTTTATTAACGTTATCAATACATCACCTTTAACACTTTTTCCTCGATTTAATTGCCTTGGTGTAAATGTTTTTTGTGTTAGCCAAACCAAATCATGTATTTCAAAGCCAGCCTTTATGCACGCATTAGTTAAACAATTCCATTCACTACCAGATAGAGAATGGAATGTTATCGAAAAATACTTGTTCTTTTTTAACACTCTAAATATTTCAGATATCGCTTTTTCAATATCATTTCGGTATGCAATGATGTTTTTTTGCCTTAGCGGACTATTACTGACTACAATTTCATTGTCATATTCAGGGTTTAGTTTCAACCAACTATTCCAAATAATACTCTGCTCAAAATAGGGTACTGAATCACCGTATGGAGGATCGGTAAAGATGTAATCTATTGACTCAGAGGGAAGACTTATACTTCTAGCATCTTCGTTTTTGGTAAGATATCCATAAGTAGATTTAGAAAATTGTAAAATATCATCAACCTTACCGATGTCAGATAAACCCATAAAGTGAAAAATAGTGTTGAAACAAGAAAGATAATCTTTCTTACCTTTAATTACTTTATTATAACGGTTTTTAAAATAGTGAAGTACATTATTTTCCAGATAAGTTTCTCCCCAATAAAATCCTGTCATCCATGCTCCTGGAGTCATATCTCCCCGACTTTTTATCGGAGGGACTAACTTTGAACAATTAGCTAAATTAGATGTAAACGCAAGTAATAAAAGTCTTTTTTCAGAACCAGATGAAATGTCATTTACTAGCTTATATAACATAGAGTGACAGGCCATTGTTCGCTTAGTAAATATATCCTTAATCGCCATTCTTTCTTTCGCGCTTATTCTTGAATTTTCGATTAGATCGATGTTAGGAATCCATTCATCCAATTGAAAATCTCTTTCTTTTTTCTTAAATAGCTCTCTTTCTTTCTTTGTAAACTCATATTCTTTAAATTTTGTTGCATTGCGAACTTTGTATTTGCACTTAATTATCTCATCTTTACTATCTCTTAATACAGTAATTGCAACCATGTCTGTATTTTCTTTGATTTTGTACCAATCTGCAACATAGCTTGATAGTCTTTGAACGATCAAATTAAACTCAGCGTCTAATTTGTCAAAATCAACATTTTTAGAAAGCAGTTGCTCTTGAATAAAATTGGATATTGGATTCAAATCGTTACAAACAATATTTCTTTGCATTATGTATGCTTCGCAGCAAAACACACCGTATCCTGCAAAAGGATCGAGTAAAATATCACCTTCGGATGAGTATTTTGATATCAGATGATAAAGATCGTTTGAGGGCTTTTTTCCCCAATATTTATGCATTTCGTATCGGTCTTTTTTTTGCTTCATACGATAAGCAGGACTTTCTTTTATTTCTATAGATTCCATATTATTCATTTACTTAGAGAATTAAATCGGAACTCAGAATTGAAAGAGTATTTCTACTCTAATTGTGAAGTAGCGTAAAAAAACTGTAAAAAATGTTACCGTTTCCGGATTTACTTTGTAGCATTGACTACATTTTGTAGAAGAAGCCATTGGAGAAATGTAAATGAATACTCACACCCATAGCCCCGATCGCAGTTTAGAGAATTATGCCGAACACCCTTACTTGCTGGTGATTAGCGTATTTTTAGCCTCCTTGATCGTGGGACTGTTACCGATCGCCATTAGCAGCAATCTTGCGACCAGTAGTAATCAAGATACAGCCCCCATAACCCTAGGAGAAGCGGGACTTTGGAACGCCGTTGGACGTTAACTCAGACCCCGACGAGATTCTGTTGAGTCGCCAATTCCGAGGAAATGGATTCGGGAGTCATCACCTGTACCCGCACTGCACAAGCCTTTAATTCCGGTTGTAGAGAATCGGGACAGGATTCGGGGTGAGTGAGGGCGTTTACTTCTGCATCATAAGCCCATAATGCTCCCCAGTGCATGGGTGCAAAAACCGTTCCCTTGGCGATCGCCTTTGTCACCTTAGCAGGTAGACGACAAACCCCGCGACGCGATCGCACTTCCAACCAACTCTCATTTTTAACCCCCAATTTCTTCGCATCGTGGGGGTGAATTTCGAGGAAGGGACGGGGGTGCATTTTCACGATCTTCTCAATGCGTCCCGTGCGCGTTTGTGTATGCCAATGCCCGTATAATCGCCCAATGGTAAGCACGAAAGGATATTCCTCATCGGGAGGTTCCGCCAAACCACGCGAGTGATAAGCGGCAAAAATAGCCCGTCCATCGGGGGTGTGAAACTGCAAATTTGTATAGAGTCGCTTACCTCGATTATTGGGTAATGGGTCATCAGTATCGGATAATTGTTCCTTGTCAGGACACGGCCATTGAATCGGTCCCTCTTCCTGCAAGCGATCGTAACTAATGCCGGTCATATCGCAAGGGCGATCGCGGGTTAATGACACAAATTCTTGATAAACTGCCGAAGAGTCAGTAAAATTGAACTGTTCCTCGAATCCCATACGGCGACCCACTTCCGCAAAAATCTCCCAATCTGGCCGAGATTCTCCCACTTGAGGGCGAAATTGAGGGCATAATGTTACTACCCGTTCGGAATTGGTCATAATTCCCGTTTTTTCTCCCCATTGCGCTGCGGGAAGCAAGATATGGGCATAAGCTGAAGTTTCTGTGGGGTAGTAAGACTCTTGATAAATGGTAAAAGGAGAGAGTTTCAGTGCCGCTTGAGTGCGTCGAAGGTCTGGCATACTGACCGCAGGATTGGTCGCAGCAATCCATAAAGCCCCCACTTCTCCCTGTTCCAAGCCGCGAATCATCTCCCATACATCCCGTCCCGGTTGCGGGGAAATACTACCGGGTTTAAGTCCCCAAAGCTGTTCTAAATCGGCACGGTGTTGGGGATTTTTGACGAGGCGATATCCAGGTAAAATATGCGCCAGTCCTCCCGCTTCTCGCCCTCCCATCGCATTCGGTTGACCTGTGAGAGAAAAAGGACCCGCCCCTGGTTTGCCGATATTTCCCGTCATTAAGTGCAGGTTAATTAAAGTCCTCACTTTCGCCGTTCCTTCTGAGGATTGATTCATCCCCATCGACCAAAGAGAAAGGACGCGATCGCTATTGCCCCATAATTGCGCTACTTTTTGCAAATTTTGAACGGAAATACCGCATTTTTTGGCCACTGTTTCCGGGGCATAATTCCAAATCACCGAGGAATAAGCAGGGAAATTGCGGGTACATTCATCGATAAAAACACTGTTAATTTTGCCCCAACGCATGAGTAAATAGGCAATACCGTTGAGGAGATCGATATCGGTTCCCGGTTTAATCGCTAAATGAATATCAGCTTTTTCAGCAGTGGGAGTACGACGGGGATCCACCACCACCATTTTAACTTTACGGTTGCGCTTGTGATGTTTAACTAAGCGATTAAAAACAATAGGATGACATTCGGCGGTATTGGTACCGATTAAAAAAGCAAAATCCGTTTCTTCAAGGTCATCGTAACAACAGGGGGGACCATCTGCGCCAAAACTTTGAATATAACCAGCCACCGCAGAGGACATACAAAGGCGAGAATTTGCGTCAAAGTTATTAGTTCCCAAACAGCCTTTTAAGAGTTTTTGAGCAATATAATAATCTTCGGTTTGTAATTGTCCCGATCCATACATACAAATACCATCGGACCCTTGGCTAAAGCGCACGGTTTGCAAGCGGTTGACAATGCGATCGAGTGCTTCATCCCAACTGACTCTCACAAAAGGATCGTCAAGAGAATCTCGCATCATCGGGTATTTCAAACGGTCTTTATCTAAGGACTCGGCAATAGTCGCCCCTTTAACGCAAACCATGCCCTGACTGGAGGGATGATCGCGATCGCCTCGCACTCGCCAGATGGGAGTTCCTTCACTATCGCGCAGGGTGGGGCGATCGGGGAGGGCGGGGGGTAAAACATCGAGGCCGCAACCGACACCACAATAAGGACAAAGGGTTTTTATCGGGTCAATCATAATATTAAATATTTACGATTAGGATTAGAATTAAAATTTTGTAGGGACGTTAAATTTAACGTCCCTACGCAGTTTGTTAGCGATCTACGCTAGGAAAGTGATTCTTCAATTTTTTCCTCAAAAGAAGGAGGATGAATATAGTCTTCCTCACCTTCATGATGTTCGGAAAAAGAGCCTTTCGGTTCTTTCAGAATAAACCAGCAAAGGAAGGCAACAATCATCCCCGATACTCCTAGGGTTTGGAAGAAAATTCGGTTTCCGGCTGCCCCAGCAAAACCCCAATCGGGTAATAAACTAAATAGGGTCAAGTAAGCGACGGCACCCACGTTTCCGTAAGCACCTACATTCCCAGCAATTTGTCCGGTAATACGACGCTTAACCAAAGGTACGATCGCAAAGGTAGATCCTTCTGCTGCTTGCACAAAGAAGGAACAAGTCATGGTTAAAAGAACAGCTAGGGGCAGAAACCAAGCCCCACTGACCATACTCATCATCAAATAGCCTAATGCCATGCCTGCGGTTAATATAGCCATTGTGTTTTTCCGAGACCCCAATTTGTCTGAGATCAAACCGCCACCAGGACGGGACATGAGGTTCATAAAAGCATAACTGGCTGCAATCATTCCGGCGGCTTGTTTGCTCAAGTCAAAGGTGCCTTCAAAGAAGGCGGGAAGCATGGAAACAACGGCAAGTTCGGAACCAAAGTTAACCACGTAGGTTAATTCGAGTATGGCAACTTGAGAAAAATTATAACGATCTTCCGGGGTGTAGTGTTTTTTTCCGGTCATCAAGTCTTTATTCGCTTCCCAACAACCGTAGGCTTGAAAGAGGTATAAGCCGGCTAAAAATGCCCAGGTAATATAGAGGGCGGTTGGGTTCAGGAAACCGACTTTGTTCAAGCGCCATGCTAATAGGGCGAGAATGCCGATCAAGGGTACATTCATGGCGAGAAGTAACCAGAAGTCTTTTTGGGTGGTGACTTCAATTCCTCCGGCGCGATTGGGACGCTGATAGACTTTACCTTGAGGGGTATCTTTGACGTTAAAGAAGTAAATCACTCCGTAAACGGCGGCAAAAATTCCTGTTGCGGCGATCGCCATACGCCAATTTAGCATGGCTTCTCCGGTGACAGGATTCACGGCACCAAAGGCAACCCAACCGGCGATCGTTGGTAGTGTAAAAGCGGCGGCGGCGGAACCAAAGTTACCCCAACCCCCATAAACGCCTTCTGCTAACCCGATTTCTTTGGGAGGAAACCACTCGGCTACCATGCGAATACCGATGACAAATCCTGCGCCAACAATACTCAATGCTAAACGACTGAGAACCAATTGGCTGAAGTTTTGTGCCAGTGCAAAAGTTAAACAGGGAATTGCTGCATAGATTAGCAGCAAGGAGTAAGTAATGCGTGGTCCGTATTTGTCCAATAACATCCCGATAATGATTCGGGCGGGGACAGTTAGGGCAACGTTACAGATGGCGATCGTGCGAATTTGTCCGATTTCTAAACCAAAATCTGCTTGTATTGCTGTGGAGAAAGGGGCAAAGTTAAACCAAACCACAAACGACAGGAAAAAAGCAAACCAGGTGAGGTGCAAAATGCGGTAACGACCGCGATTAAAGTTGAGAAATAATTCACCAATCATTCTTGATTTTCAGGGTTACTAAACAACAAAAGGTTAAAGAGTTTTGGGGATTCAAGAATGGAAATTTAGCTATGTTTTAGTGCTAAGAATTCCGATAAGACGAATGAGCGCTTTTATTGAGGTTTGTTCAAGATAGAAATCATTGAATTGCCTCAATCTGAGTTTTTAGAATCACATCTCTGATTAGGTTTTTTAGTATCTCGCGATACAAAAATTAAATATCAATGCAAAAACAGTTATTTCCCGATTCATTTTTTGCATAAATTGTTCTGATTTTAAGTTTTAAAAAATCTCTAAAAAAAAGCTCGGCGATCGCCGAGTTTATAAATTCAGGAAAGTTGAACAGTGAATAGTGAATAGTTATTAGTGAATAGTTATTTTGCTGTTGCGCCAAACTTTTCCAGCATCAATTCTTCTAAAACTTCGGGTAATTCATCGCAGGGAATACCTTTACGAACGCAAGTTCCCAGTTTAGCATCTTTGCCAACAGTTCCTCCCATGTAAAGATCGACTCCTTCGACAGTTTTTCCGTCTTTACGCACCTTGGTTCCCATTAAACCAATATCAGCAACTTGAGGCTGTCCGCAAGAGTTAGGACACCCCGTCCAATGAATGCGAAGGCGATCGCCGATCTCTAATTTTTGATCTAAATTACGGGCAATATTTAGGGCGCGTTGTTTGGTTTCCACTAGGGCAAAATTACAATATTGACTCCCCGTACAAGAAACCAGCGATCGCACTAAAGGAGTCGGGGCGATCGTATATTGTTGTAAAATAGGTTCTGCCAAAAGCGTCTCTATGTTTTCATTGGCAACATAGGGAATAATAACATTTTGTTCGACGGTTAAACGTAGTTCTCCCTGGCCATAAACTTCTGCCAATCGTGCCAATTCAAACATCCCTTCTGCATTGTCAAAACGACCGACAGGAACGTGCAAACCAACATAACTATATCCAGCTTGTTTTTGAGGATTTACCCCCAAACAATCTCGCTTATCCCAATCCATTTCATCTTTAGGGGCGGCGGATAAAAGTTCTTTACCAAAAACCTTTTCTACCTCAGTACGAAACTTATCCATTCCCCACTCATCAATTAACCACATGAGACGAGATTTTTGCCGATTTGCCCTCGAACCATTGTCTCGGAAAACAGCAAGAATTGCACAAGATAAAGTAACAACATCTTCATTAGGAGGAACCCAAGCATGAAGAGGAATTGCTGGGGCGCAACGTTTGGCAGAAAAGAAGCCACCTACAAGAACATTAAAGCCTAATTCTCCTTCTCGATAGGCAGGAACAAAGGCAATATCGTTAATTTCGGCGTGGATGGAGTTATCTCTTCCTCCTTCTAAAGCAATGTTAAATTTGCGAGGAAGATTGGTAAAAGCGGGGTTTCCTTGACCGCTATTTGTAATCGCATCTTGTACCTTTTGCGCCAATTCCCGAGTATCGATCAGTTCGTCACCATCAATGCCAGCAATAGGAGATCCAGTAATATTGCGAACATTATCCATTCCTGACTGGATCGAAGTCAAACCGACTGCATTTAACTTGCGGAAAATGTCAGGAATATCTTCCAAACGGACTCCTCGCAGTTGAATGTTTTGGCGGGTAGTAATATCGGCACTACCATCATCGCCGTAGCGTTGAATAATCTCAGCTAAAACGCGCATTCCTTGGCTAGAAATAACCCCACTAGGAATCCGCAAGCGTAACATGAATTTACCCGGTGTGACAGGACGGAAGAAAATGCCCAGCCATTTTAAGCGGTGTTCTAAATCTGTTTTATCGACGGCTTCCCAACCAATTTGAGCAAAATGTTCTAGTTCGTCTTTCACGGCTAGTCCATCTTTTTCGGCTTTAAATTTTTCAAATTTATTGAGTTTTGTTTGGGGTTCGACTGCAATTACCATAGGTTTATCCTTGCGCTGCGATCGCTTAAATTCGTTCTAAAATACTGTTCGGTTAATTCTACAATTGCTCTGGCAATGTTCTTTTTTGTAGATTATGGGGAGAAGCAGAGCATTTTTGTAAATTTTGTTACACAAGATTGCATTTTATGAAGTAATTGCATCGATTAGATCGCGATCGCGCATAGTTGCGATCGCAATTTTTGAAGTTAAGTTCAAAACCCGATCGCCCGCGAATCTACCCAAGAATCGTCAGCCAGTTTTGCCCAAGCGATGCCATTTGCCAGCGATCGCGCATTTGTCACCCGCAATTTGTCACCTGCTTCTACAGATCCGATCGCTTCCCCGTTAGGGCGATCGTATTTTTGGGCGTTACGGATAGCGGGAAATTGCCCGCGATCGCCTTGAAAATTCTGGGTGAGTGGGGTGGACAACTCTGGAGACTGTCGCGATCGCGTCTCGACAATTTGCAAGAAATCTTTGGCGATCCAAGTCCCTTGGCGAGTTTGCACCCAAGTATAACCCCCTTGCGATCGCTCTTCTCCTGTTAAAATCACTAAAGTTCCTTCCGGCAGAGAACCTACTTTTTCCCCGTTAGGGTGGCGGCGAGTATTAATTCCTTGTTGGTTTGGGGAGGTGACGCGGGCTTGAGTGGATGTTTGCGGAGAGGCTGTTTTTTGCGGCTCTAGGACGGGTTGCAGAAAAGTTTTGGCAATCCAACCATTTTGGGTTGTTTTGACCCAGAGATAGCGCCCTAACTGCTTTTCCTCTCCTGTTAAAAATACTGTTGCGGCCTCGGCAAGTCCGCCTATTTTGGCACCATTGGGAGTCGATCGCACATTGACTCCCTTGCGATCGGGGGTACGAATAACAGCTTGCAGGGTTTTTCCTCCAGTGTTTTCTGGGGCGTTTAACCCTAAAGAGGCGAGGGTTTCGCTGCCTGCAATACCATCTACCGATCGCAAACTTTGACGCTTTTGATAGTCTCGCACGGCGCGTTCGGTTTGCCTACCATAAATTCCATCAGCAGGGATACCGAGGGTTTGTTGGATTTTCACCACCGTATCACCGCGATCGCCCTGGCGATAGGCGATCGCGTAACTGGGAAAATGAGTCGCACATAGAAGAGACAAAAGCACAAGAGTTCCACCTAACCCTTGATAATTGAGGGATGGGGAAACAGATTTCTGGCTCGGGTCTTCATAAGAGACGGCATAGTAGGTAAAAGCAAGAGTTTCCATCATCTGAGAATAGCGATCGCTTCACATTTTCTTACATTATCTCAAATATTCGGGTTATTTTTTTCCATTGCCGATGGCTTGCAAAAACTAACCTGATAAAATTTTGCCTAATCCCCAGAATTGAATCTTGGTGGATTAGGCAAAATAGGTGACTTACAGTTATCAGTTATCAGTTATCAGTGACTCGATCGCCGATCGCTGTTACCGATCTAAGCATCGCTTTCAACGTGCATGAAGAAAAGTCCCATCATCACCGCAGCAAGAACAGGCATCAAAGGAACGAGAATAATGGGCAAGAATGAAGCCGCGTAACTACCTGTAACCATTTCAGATTCTCCTTGTCTAAGTAATGTGGATTTTTGGTTTTTCACTGATTGATTTAACAACAAGTGAAATAATTAATTAATGAGAACAAAAGAGTATTTTGCCTCAAAGTGAGAGATGGTGAACTAACCTACAGACCAGATTTTACCGACAACATCTTGCAGGGGAGCAAGATGGGGAGTCAAGCAGAGAACATAGGCGAAAAGCGCACCACCACAGCCACCAAGTAAGAAGCCACTGGCGAAATCACTCCATCCTTCTTTCGTACTTAAGTCTTTAGGAGGATTAGGAGTGGTTACAGTTGCGATGGGTTTACCCGATTCAACCCCACCATAGAGAGAGAGGGCAACAGTGAGGATCATCACCATACCAACGGCGGCCATGACTCCCGCAAGGGTTGCGAGTTCGGTATTCCGCAGGGGTCCAAGCAAGGCAAAGGGTCCGTACAGAAAATAACCGTGAGCCATACCGACTTCCAAGCCCCGACGATTAGCGGATAGTCCTTGGCGGTAAGCCGGAAGGCTATTAATAAAGGCTTTTGAAAAACCGGAAGAATTCAAAGGAGTAGCGAGATTGCCCACTTGGGGATCGCCACCATCTGTAATTGCATCAAATGTCATCAGAAAAAATGGGTAGAAACCCCGTCCTATAAGGACGGCTTTATATTAGTTTCGCTACCGCCTTGGAGTTGTTTAATTAGGGTGCTTTTGTATTGCACTTTTAACA
>NZ_JACSWA010000474.1 GCF_016888125.1 Spirulina sp. CCY15215 | reverse complement strand
CTGACCAGACTCAGTACCCCGCGTACTACGTTATTTGGGTCACGACACCTGGGAATGCGAAGCTAGTTCCCCGCTCTGTCGTTAGCAGTTAAACAATCTTAAGGTCACTGAGATAGTGCTGCTAACCTAACAAGCCTAAATAACCTTGTCGAAGCTAACATTACCCGTTTACGGAGAGGCAGAAATGCCAAATTATGTATTAGTAATCGATACTAATAAACAACCGCTAAATCCTTGTCACCCCTCGGTAGCAAGGAAGTTGCTTAAAACCAATAAAGCGGCGGTGTTTAGAAAATATCCATTTACTATCATCTTGAAAA
>NZ_JACSWA010000473.1 GCF_016888125.1 Spirulina sp. CCY15215 | reverse complement strand
CACGGAGAGCATTACGTCGTAGTCGTCGTAATCGTAAAACTAGATACCGTCAAGCTAGATTTTTGAACAGAAAAAGACCTAAAGGTTGGTTAGCACCCTCTCTAAAACATCGGGTTGATACTACTCTGACTTGGGTTAACAAATTAATTAAACTTGCTCCGATTACTGGCATTTCCCAAGAGTTGGTAAGATTCGACTTACAACAACTAGAAAATCCTGAGATATCAGGAATAGAGTATCAACAAGGGAAATTAGTTG
>NZ_JACSWA010000472.1 GCF_016888125.1 Spirulina sp. CCY15215 | reverse complement strand
CTCGCTCCCTAGCCGCGTCGTCTCGCTCCCTAGCCGCGTCGTCTCGCTCCCTAGCCGCGTCGTCTCGCTCCCTAGCCGCGTCGTCTCGCTCCCTAGCTGCGTCGTCTCGCGCTCCCTAGCCGCGTCGTCTCGCTCCCTAGCTGCGTCGTCTCGCTCCCTAGCCGCGTCGTCTCGCGCTCCCTAGCTGCGTCGTCTCGCTCCCTAGCCGCGCACATTCTATCTGAAAATAACAAAAAATCAACACCCTCCAACATAACCTAATTCCCTGACCATCAAGATTTAAAAATCCCGCGCTAGAGCAAAGATGTTAGCGCGGGAGAAATATCATGATTTATCCAATTGTCTGCGAAGGTCTTCCAATTCTGCATCAACAGGAGGTGAGCTACTGGCACTGGGTAACGCCCCTTGGTTTGGAGAAGAACCCCCCATTTGTGCCTTCATCGCCGCGAGTTCGTCATCAACATCGCTACCACTTTCTAGCGCCGCGAATTGACTTTCAATGTTAACACCTCCCAACTCTCCCGCCGCTTGAGAACGCGCTTCCATTTCCAGTACCTTTTCTTCCATGCGCTCAAACGCTGCCATAGAACCCCCCGTATTGAGAGACCCCATCGTACCTTGTAGCTGTTCATTCGCCCTCGCTGCTTGTACGCGAGCTTTGAGCATATCTTTCTTGGTTTTAGCCTCAGAAATTTTGCTCTCTAAAGCAATCAAATTCTTTTTCATGGTTTGAACTTGACCGCCTTGGTTATCCAGTTGAGCCTTGAGTTGAGCCGCAGTATCTGCACTGGTTTTTTTACGCTGCAAAGCCTCCCGAGCTAAAGTCTCATCTCCCTTAGAAAGGGCAAGTTGAGCGCGTTGCTGCCATTGATTAGAATCGGTTTGATTCTTGTTGTATTGCTGTTCGGTGCGTTTTTGAGTCGCGATAGAACGGGCGACGGCTTGACGCAACTGCACCAAGTCCTCCTGCATATCAATAATAGACTGCTCCAGAATTTTCTCTGGATCTTCTGCTTTACTCACCATGTCGTTGAGGTTGGCTCTCAAGACGCGGCTCAGGCGATCGAATAATCCCATGACTTTATTTATCCTATTGAAAACGTACAGAACTGAGTGATAAGAATGCAGCCAGAGCGATCTCGGCGTGCGGTTAAGATTTATTTACGTTTTTCGCTATTATCTAGTCTAGCTTTTTGCGGGGTTTGCTTGCCATTATTGCTATTTTGCGACTGAAAAAAACCTAAAGCTAGAGAGTGAGGGTTAGCCATTGATTTTAATCAATGGACATCGAACGCAACGGGTTTTAACCCGTCTTGTGTTACAATAATTTC
>NZ_JACSWA010000471.1 GCF_016888125.1 Spirulina sp. CCY15215 | reverse complement strand
CATTATGATTCGAGCTTTGCAGGCAACAGCCATCTCCTTTACGGATGATGCTATACGAGTTCAAGGTGAATAGCTTTGAATAGGTTAAATGTTGCACGATAACCGACGATCCTTATTTTATCCAATACGAAGATGCCGAACTCTATGCCGATCTCGCAGCCGAAAAACCAATCGCAGCCGAACGTCAAGGAGAAAAAATTGTTGTAGAAATCAAAAGTTTTATCGGGAAATCTCTCATGTACGATTTCCATAATGCTGTCGGGCAATACATTGTTTATCGCGATCTAATCGAACTAACCGAACCCGATTATACGCTTTATCTTGCCATTAACGACTTAACCCATGATAACTTTTTTCAACGCACTTCTATTCAAGCTATTGTCAATCGAAATCATTTAAAAATTGTTGTTATTGATGTCGAACGGGAGACTATAAAACAATGGATAAACTAACACATTACCGCAATACAATTGTTAGACTGCTGCAAGATTATTACGGCTTAACCCCTCGTCGCGATCGAGAAGATTTAGCTAGAGATTATTTGGCATTAGATAAAGAAAGAGATTGCTACTTGTGGATTCGTTCGGGATGGCAAGACAAAAAGCGGATACAGCATATCATTGTCCATCTTCGTATTGAACGGAATCAAATTTGGGTCGAAGAAGATAGTACCGATCTCGGCGTTGTTGATGATTTGTTGAGCGCAAATATTCCTAGAGAGGATATCGTTCTCAGTTTCCACCATCCCAGTCAGCGAAGTTTGACCGGGTTTGGGTTTGCAACCGAGGGTGAGTTGGTTTGTCATTAACCTCACTCCCTACTCCCTCCAAAAATGCCTGAAAACGCTCCAACGCGGCACTGCGAACCAAAGGATGCTGCCCCAAGGTTCGATGTTTATTGTCATTGATGCCTTCTTCTACCAAAAAGCGATAATGCAGTTCCTCCAGCGCGATATCCTGTCGTTCTTCACCGCACGGCTTGCCCTCCAGTCGTGTTGTAAATGCGGAAAGCTGCATCGTCCAGCCCTTGACCTCTACGGGAATGCGATAGACCGCCGCCGCACAGAGAAGCAAATAAGCATCGGGGTGTTGAGTTTCCAAGCGAACGAAAACCTCTTGCAAGCGCTGTCGATTCACCTCGAGGCGTACTTTCCTTGTGAGAATATGCAGCTTCCATTCATCTGCTTCGCCTTTGACTTGACCTGCTTCGGCTTCAGCAATGTTCTTCTCGACCTCCTCTATTTTATTGCGAACCTCGTGCCAGTAGGCTTCTACGTTGCCTTGAAAGGATTCCCAGATTTCCCCGATGATAACGCGCAAAACCAAGGGATGCCCGCGATAAGCCTTGCCCAAGCGTAATAGCACCTCGCGTTCTGCCGATTCATCAGACATATCCAAATCCAACTTCTCGAACAACGCCACTTGCTCCGGTTGCGTGAGTCCCGTTAGTACGCAGCGCTGCCACAATTGCCGATAGCGTTCTCTGGCAATCTCGATGGGTAACTCTTGGGAAGTGAGGATAATGCGAGAGGGCATGGGGTTGGCAGCGAAAAAGCCAGTGAAAAACTTGCTCCAGATGGCATCAGCAAAAGTACCGCCCATCTCCTCCCCCGGCACGAGCAAGGTTTCCAGTGAATCCAGCAAGAGCAGGACATCATGGCAGGCAAGGTAATCGAGCAGGCGATCGCAGAGCTTATCGGGCTGGCGTTCTTCCGGTGCGAGGGATATTCCCCATGCCTCCAGCCATTGCAAGGCGATACTCGCAAAATCTCGGTCATGCTCGGTATTCTCGAAGTTGGCGCGTTGGAAGTGCTGAGGTGCGTAGGGACGTTGCATGCAACGTCCGTACATGGCGTAGCGTTGGGCAATGAGACATTCGGCCAATGCCGTCTTGCCGATGCCCGTTAGCCCCAGTATCATCAGCAGGCGACGCGAGTTCAAAGCTGTCGAAAGTTCGGCAATGAGTTCTTCGCGACCCACCCACGCATTATCGTAGGAGAGGAAGGGAGTCGGGGAATCGGGAGTAGTTGGAGCGTCGGGATGTTGCGAACGAATCATTTGCGACGCATCGAGTCCCAATGCGTCGCAAATTTCCTCAAAAATCCTGATATAAACGGCTTTCCCGTTGAGAAACTTATTAATCGTTGAAGTCCCCAAGCCGAGATGTCCTGCGAGGCTACCTTGGGTTAAAAAGCCATTACGCTGTAATGCACCTTTGGCAAAGTCTTGATGGTCGGGATGAAGGCAAGCCGAACGAGGCATGAGAGTGGTGAGTATTTTTGTTATGTCAAGCCTAGCAAAGTTTCCGACCCCCTCCCTTCGCCAAGGCGATTGCTTCCCTTGTTTTCTCCTCTCGCACTGCTTTATCTTCGCTTTCGATGGCAGCTTCGAGGATATTCTGAATCTCCGGCTTTGGCGTTTTAAAATGTTCTGATAAGAAAGCCTCGGCATCGACAATGGTTGCGTCGGTTCGGACTTGCGAGCGCAGAAAATCTTGCACTTCCTCAATGCGATCGGCGGTTTTGGGACCGTATTGTAGTAAGTTACGAAAGTAGTGAGGGCGATCGCCGTAGCGCCCGGCAGAAATATTACCCCCGCATTCGTCTTCAATTTTTAAGAGTTCTTCCATTGCTTCGCGATCGTTCGGATTTCTTAATAGGCGATCGAAGGGGCTTTCTTTGACTGTCATGGTTTTCTCCTGTCTTTAATTTATTCTACGCAAGCGAACTCGAAATAGGTTAGATTGTCGCAATCTGGATCGCGACCGAGTTCTAACATTCTGGATTTTCGATAAAATTCCACCGCTCCGGGTAACGAATGGAGTCCGATACGCCCTGCATATCTAAGAGCAACGCTGCGCCTGCGAACGAACAACAGCAAACTCGATCCGGTATATTTGTAGCGAGGGACTTGCCGTAATCCACGATTCCAAGGAGCGCTGGCCAAGGCTTTGACATAAATAATGGGTTGCGTTTCATCAAACCATGAACGATGTCCGCGAGTTTCGATTTCAATGAGTCCTTGGGTCATATTCTCGCATTCGAGAGCGTAAGTTTCGATGTCTTCGTAACTTCGCGATAAACGTTTTTTGAGCGCCCAATCAAAATACAAGAAAAAACGGGAGATTGATAGCCCCGTCTCTTTAGAGCGGGGTAGAAAATCGACACGGCGAATTTATTCGCCTATGTCTTATCTTGGTTAATCAAT
>NZ_JACSWA010000470.1 GCF_016888125.1 Spirulina sp. CCY15215 | reverse complement strand
GAGCATCTTGCTCGCTATTTCTACAAAACTACAATAACCAATAATTGAGGTAGTGCGAGCATCTTGCTCGCTATTTCTACAAAACTACAATAACCGAAATAACCAATAATTGAGGATGCACCCCTTGCAAAATAGCCAAGATAGCTTCACGACTTTTGCTTGCTTCGCGAACAATTTTCTGGAATTCTTTATCTAAGAATTCATAAACTTGGCTTTCAGTGGAAAATAAAGTGAAGCAATTGTCAATCTTTAAAAATACAAAGTTTTTCAATTACACTCATCCTAGCAA
>NZ_JACSWA010000047.1 GCF_016888125.1 Spirulina sp. CCY15215 | reverse complement strand
AAAGACCTAAAGGTTGGTTAGCACCATCTCTACAGCATCGAGTTGATACTGTGCTTACTTGGGTTAACAAATTAATTAAACTTGCTCCTATTACTGGCATTTCCCAAGAGTTGGTAAGATTCGACAAAAAAGGAACTAAAGATGTTAATGTATTTTTAGCTAAAAAACCTGAAGTGTTAAAACGCATTCTATCTCAAGCAAAACGCCCTTTAAGGGATGCG
>NZ_JACSWA010000469.1 GCF_016888125.1 Spirulina sp. CCY15215 | reverse complement strand
CCCACTACAATAAACCATAATGGGGGTAGTGCGTTCGCGTAGCGTGTCCAAAGGACAAACATCTTGCTCGCTATTTTTACAAAACTGAGATGCACCCCTTTAAATCTGCAAATTCCTAATTGTATAAGCGACTTAAAAAGCTCTGGAAGATGTTTTTCTTCACATTCTCCCGTAACAATTAAATCAAAGTAAAAGTAATAACATGACTCATTCATGTAACTATTTCCTCAGCAGAAAGTTGACTTTGAGGAGCGATCGCTTCAGACATATATAAAGAACCCGTTGCATATTGCTCTAATAAATCTTGTATATCTTTCATCTCACTAACTCTTGTTAAAATTGTTCGCCCCCTCTTATCTTGTGATGTACTGATAATATCTTGATTATCAAATTGACTAATTAATACAGGAGAATGAGTTGCTATAAAAATTGGTTTATTCCATTCTTTCGCAGCAAGTTTTACGGCTTTAGCAAAAATACTTAATGCCCAAGGATGTAAAGAAAGATCGGGTTCGTCGAGTAAAATAGTAGAATATTCTTCATTTTGCCGTCTTTCAGAAAATAATATAGTAAGATTAATTAGCATTTGTAAATGACCGTCTGAAATACCGGAAATAGGAATTGGGTTACTTAATTTTTTATCAATAAAATAAGCATAAACACTGCTAGGGCTTGTTTGCTCAAAAAATATATTTTCAAAAGAAGGAAATGCTTCTCGCATAAATTGTATGATTATGTTATATCGATAGTCCATTGCTTGGCGATCGTGTAAATTCCTTAAAACTGACCATAGGTTTTCACAGTTTTCGTTAAGTTCAAAAGTTGATCCAGACTCAGAACCTCGTTTTTTGAGCCTCTTCAAATCTATTTCTCGAGTATTATAAAATCTTAATAAGCGAAGATATTTATATATTTCATAGGATATGTCATCAAGACCTTCACTACTAATATGCGTTATCAAAGCTAATTTTTCTGGCTCAAAGAGATCTATTATTTCCTGCTTTTCATCTTTCAAACTCCAAATTTGAGCTTGCTTACTTCCCACTGAACGCGAAATTAAGTTAGACTGATTGGAAATTGTACTGTATAAATTCTCTCCAACAAAAGGATCGATCCTTCCAGCAGAATACCCAAAAGAAAGATCGTATTTTGTTTTTTGTGTTTCTAGGACAATAGATGTTGTTTCCCCTTCTTCTGCACCATCCCAAAGCAACCCCACACCGAGATCGCGTCGAGATGCAGCATAGTCAACACTCCTTACTGCACAATCTTTGAGAAATCGCAGCACATCAAGAATGGTTGATTTTCCCGATCCATTTGGTCCGAAAAAAATATTAATTGAACCGACTTTAAAAGATAAATCGGCAAGCGATCGATAATTTTTGATGTGCAAGCGAACCAATTTAGACATGATAAAAAAGGGTTTATGTTACTTGCCCAAAATGAAATGAACCAAACTTGCTAGGAAAAAATATTGCTATAGGGGCGTTCAATTATTGAACGCCCCTACAAAAATCAATTATGATTCCGTAAACTACCTAACTGGAATAAAACCCCAACCTTTTTCTTCTTGTTCGTACATTTCCACCATTCTTTCCAACAGAGCAGGATATTGTTGGGATAAATCGTGCTGTTCCGTGGGGTCAATGCCGAGATTGAACAGTTTCCAGGGTTCTCGATCGCCATCCCCCCAAACACCATCTCCCAGCCGCAGAATTTTCCAATCCCCCAGATACAGCGCTTTATTAACCGTACCGTAGAGTTCAAACGCGACCGGCTCGTTGTCGCCATAGAGTCGCTCTGCCAAACCTTCAAACAAAGGACGCATGGATTTGCCTTCGAGAGGATGAATCGTGCGGCCTTTATAGGTTGTACCCGGTCGAGATACACTAGCGTAGTCTAATGCTGTGGGGGCCAAATCTTTAACAGAAGTGAAAGCGCTATTTTTGCCTATCTTGATTTTTCCGGGGTAGTGAACAAAGAAATGACCGCGAGTTCCTCCTTCAGCCATTGTTCCTTTTGCTCCAAAGTGAGGTGTAGTCATCACCTGCGCCCAACCGTAACCCAAACCGGTGAAAGAGTCGGGATTGCCGATATTTTCGTAGCTATTGCTGTAACCGATCTCTTCGATCCACTCCTTCCAATCTGGTAGGGAGGAGAAATCGCGCCAGCTTGCGCCATTATCCGTAAAGTAGATGATGACGGTATTTTCATACTCGCCAATCTCTTTCAGGTAATCCACCAATCGTGCGATCTGCGCGTCCATGTATTCAACCATACCCGCATACACGGCCATTTTCTTGGTTTCGATGCGACGCTGATCCGAACTCAGACTATTCCATGCTTCAACGGTTGACCAACGCGGAGGCAGTTCCAAATAGTCGGGAATTATTCCCAATTCTTTTTGACGCTCAAAGCGTGCTTCTCGGAGTTGATCCCAACCCGCACTGTATTGGGCAAGGTATTTCTGATGGTATTGCGGGGGAACTTGCAGGGGTTCGTGAGGAGCCGTATGAGCGAGATAGCCAAAGAAAGGCTTGCCAGTATTCCGATTTTTTTCGATGAATTCAATCATCATATCGGTGTAAGTTTTGGTGGTATAAAAATCATCAGGGGGATCGACAATATCTCCATTACGAGCGTAATTGGCCTCGGCTCCCGGACCGAATCCAACCCGACCATAGTGATCTGCACCACCCTCTAAGATGGCAAAGCTCTCTTCAAAACCGCGACCATTCGGTCTCAGGCGCTTCTCGTCTTCTCCGAGGTGCCATTTTCCGGTCATATAGGTATGGTAGCCGCCATCTTTGAGTAAGTCTGCTACGGTCACGACATCATCGTTGAGAACACCTCGATAAGCCGGACTGTCTCGTTGGTCATCGGTGATGCGATCGGGCATTGTTCCCAAACCAGCGCGGTGATTGTCCACTCCGGTCAAAATCATCGAACGGCTTGGGGAGCAAGTCGGACCGGTGTGGAAGTTGGTCAACATCATGCCTTGTTTGGCAAGGGCATCTAAATTGGGGGTAGGCAGTTCTCCTCCAAATACGCCCAGATCGGAATATCCCATATCATCGGCAATGATAAAAAGAATATTGGGGCGCTTTCTGCCGCTAACTTGAGCTTCTGCTGTTTCCCGGAGAGAGGAAAACCCAACAAAACCCAAAGCACCAATTCCAACTACAATTAGAAAACGGGAAACTTTTCGGTACATAATGATGCAATATTGATTGACGCAATCAAAAATTTACAATTGAATTGAGGTGACTTGAGACCTAATTAACGGCATTTTACTTTCAATCTTAATTAAATCAAGATTAGTAAATTTTTCTTAACAGTTAAATCAGGAATCGGTCAATTTGATCTTGAGAAAATTTGACCCATCGCAATTAATGCGATCGCCTTAACTTAATTTGAATTAACTATTTGTAGGTTTCGTTACCAAGCGAAAGCCAATATGTGAAGTTCCCGTATCGGGAGCTTGAGCTTCTCGAGCTGCCGGACGATAACGACTACAATAGTTGGGGGCGCATAAATAAGAGCCGCCTTTAATGACGTGCTTGGCTGCACCTGGCTCTCGCGGATCAAAACTGTCTTCTGGGTTAGAGACAATCGGATCAACATCAGAAGTCTTATTTTGATGACCCATACGATACCAGTCTTGGGTCCATTCCCAAACATTCCCAGCCATATCATAAAGGTCGTAATTATTGGGAGCAAAAGAACCAATGGGAGCGCTACTTAAATAGCCGTCTTCCTCAGTATTTTGGTAGGGGAAGATACCCTGCCAAGTGTTAGCTTTTTTGGCGGAATAGGTATTGCCCCAAGTAAACTCTTTCCCTTCTAGTCCTCCCTGGGCAGCAAATTCCCACTGGGCTTCTGTGGGTAAAGATTTGCCTGCCCATTTAGCATAGGCGATCGCGTCTTTATAAGCAACCTGGACGACGGGGTAATTATCTTTTTCTGCGATATTGCTATTGGGTCCAGTGGGGTGCTGCCAATCTGCTCCCGGTACCCAATGCCACCAACTTAATTCCCTCACTTGTTGTTTGCCTTGGGGGGGGATAAAAACTATAGAACCAGGCGATCGCTGTTCTTCGGAAAGATTGGGGAATTCTTCAGCACTGAGGGGACGTTCGGCAAGGGTAATATATCCCGTTTCTTTGACAAATTGAGCAAATTGGGCATTGGTTATTTCATATTGGTCGATACAAAAACCTGTGACTTTAACTTTAGAGACTCCTTTTTCTTCTTTGTAATGTTTTTCAGAACCCATTTGGAAAGTTCCACCTTTAACCCATACCATGTCTTGAGAACATTGACTGTTCGCTCCTGTATTAGCAACGATCTCGGTTTCTTGACTCCAAAGGCGTTGCGCTGGGACAAGCTGAGTTTTTTTCAATAACGTTAAACCTTGGTGCAGAAGTAATATGGCAGCTAATCCACCCAACACACAAGCCAGTAATATCTTTTTGGTTTTTGTTTTCAGCATTTTTTCTGAACTGGTCAATTGAGAATCATTATGTTTAGAGAAATACCTCTCAAAGATGCGGGTTTATTCTACCGTAACTTAGACAAAAGTTCAATTGTTTCGATGGCGCGATCGCATCTCTCTATCTTATTCTTGTTTTGGTTCTTCAGATGTTTCTGAATTGAATAGACTATAAAAAATTGAAGGCTGTATGCCAATATATTTAACGGCAAGAATACTCAACCAAATATTCCAAATTACGAGGGTAAAACTGGTGGTCATGGCTGCCCCAACTATACCAAATCTAGGAATGGCGATCGCATTCAAAACTAGATTGAGGATAGCACTAAAAGCGAACACGGGCAAGGATTTATTTTGATGTCCTGTCATGACCATCAAACAGGCTACAGTTCCGCATAGGGAGTCAACTAAACGCCCCAAAACCAGAACCTTTAGGGGAGAGACTGCTGGCATAAACTCGGCACCAAAAATGCTCAAAACAGGGGCTGTAAAGATGAGTAAAAATGAACCGATCGCCAGAGATGGCCAGAAAATCCAAACGGTTACGCGGGAAACTACTCTTTGCAATTCTGCCATATTGTTTTGCGTATAAAGCATAGCAAAAGCTGGAGCGGCAACAATGATGGTAATTTCTAAAACAAAGCCGACCCATAAGGCTGTTTTGACGGCAACATTATAAATTCCTGCGGCTTCTGGACCCACTAGGGAACCCACCATAATAATATCGGTTTCATCTAGGATATAGAGAAAGGCACGTTGTAATAATAAAACCAAAGAAATCTCAATCCATTGACGATAAGAATAAAGATTCAGAGCGGGTTTTAGGGTTTGCTTGATTCTTTCCCAAAGTAATAGTCTTTGAAAAATCAGCACGATCGCTAAAGCCAAGATAGCGACACCCAGCATGGGAATACTGGTGACTTCATGATTGATTTCTAAGAGCAGAAATCCTCCGCAAAGAACCAGAATTGGCCAAATAACCAAATAGGGAATATAAGCGCTAACAATATCTTCTAATGCTCTTGTTGTTTCTAGTTGTAGTTGGACTAACGCTTGTAAAGGAATTAAGCCAATGCCAATTAATAAAGGAAGAGAATAAGGAGAATTATAATAAGAATTAATGAAAAGAATAACGGCGATCGCGACTCCACATAACAGCACACTTGCTGCCAAAGTTAAGAACAAACTACCGCGAATAATCCCTCTTGCTAACCCCCATTCTTGTGTAACGCGATATTCTGAAATCGATCGCATCACTGTGCGGGGAAGTCCCAAACTCGCAGGAATAGCTAATAATAAAGACCAAGCAATAACATATTCATAAATTCCATATTCAGTTCTTCCCATCCAACGGGCTAAAAAGATTTGTAAGAGATAGATTAATACTAATCCTGCTGCTTTAATAATTAAGGCGATCGAAGCCTCTTTTGCCAGAACATCTAAGCGGATACTTTTTGAAGGTGAGGAGAGGGTAGATTCAGTCATTTAATAAAATTTTAGAGTGATGTTGTAATTTTTGGGCGATCGATAAATAGTAATGTTTGGCATTGCCATTGGTTTCTTTTTGTGCTAATGATTTTAATGTTTCTGCTTTAAGCTCTTTGACTGCTCCTGTCTGAAATCCTAAAGCTAAAAGATAGTCTGTCAGTTCTAAAGTCCACTGATAATCTTCAGCAGTAAAAGCATTTTGAGCGACTTGCCAAAGTTTTTCCTTTCCTCCTACAAGCCTAGAAATTCTAGTTGCATTTTCTCTTGTTGATAAAGGAAATAAATGAGTCGGGTTGCCATCAAACCAGCCTAAATAGTGATTATAAATTCCTCGTACTGTCCAAGGTATATTACCATAATTCTCTTGAAGATAAGGCTTTGTTGCTAATTCTGGAGGAAGTTTTACAACTGCAACCAATTCCTCGGGTGTTAAACCGCGACCCATTCCAGTCAGAGTTTGTTCAAAAATAGAGTCAATTCCATCTCGATAATCGGTGATAATTCGTTTTATTTTTTCCTCTCCTGTAATGGGTAAAGAATGGCCAGAAATCAAATATTCTGGTGCTTCACCGATGATTTTGTCAAGGCTGTGAACCCACTGTTTTACATCTCGATATGACCCTCTAATAGAATAAAGATTGGGAAAGGCACGATAATAATTATCTCCACATAATAATACTTTCTTATCGGGCAGCCAAACATAAAGTTGATCGTCGGTTTCTCCTGGTGCCGCAACTAATTCTAAAGCAATTCCTGCAATATTTAATGATACCCTCTCTTGCGTAAATCGATGATTGGGGGGTACAAAACCATCTCCTCCATTTTTGATGGGCAATTTGCACCATGTTTTGTTTACTGCAATGATTTCTTTGGGGTCAATAAAAGTACCATGTTGAAAACTCGTGCGATCGCGATCGATGGGTTCAAGTTTATTATCTTTAACTCCTCCTGCTTGGAAATTTGCCCTTGCATAAATTGGGGTGCGATCGCCGTTCAAAAAAGCGCGAGTCCCCCCAGTATGATCGTAGTGGGAATGAGTATAAATAATCGCTGCAATGGGTTTTTGAGTAATATTTTGAAATTGAGTGATAACTCTCTCTGCTGCTGCGATATTGTCTCCTGTATCGACAATAATGACACCATTATCCCCTTCAATGAGAGTAATATGCGCTCTTGTATTTCCCACGGCCACATAAACACCAGATGTCACTTCGATAATCTTGGGTTGACATTCCTGATGTAAATTACCTAGATTATCTGCTAAAATAGAAGAAGAATTGAGGAAAAATAATAACCCCAATAATCCTAAAATCTTGAAGATATTTGCGATCGCATGACAAGCTAAATTACAGGCTAATTTATAACTCATAGTCCAGTTCTCAGACAAAAATTGAACAAAAATTGAACGAAAATTGAACAAAAAAGTACAAATAACGGGGTAGAGGAAAATCTTGCCCCGTTATTTCTGAGAATAATGGTTTTAACTGTGCAGTTTTCTCAGGTATTCCGAGACAGTATACCCGACAAAATCTCCATGCAGAATGCCTTTATCGGTTAATGTTACCTCGTCATTACCGATAGTAATAAATCCTTCTGCTTCAAGTTGTCCCAGAGGTTGAGCGCAAAGAGACTCTAATTTAAACCCATATTGAGATTTAAACTTATTCAAGTCAAAGCGTAATAATTTCATCCCTAATAAGACATCGCGCACCATAAGGTCTTGACAGGTAAACTTATAACCGCGCACGAGAGGAAGTTCTCCTGCATTGACAATTTCCCCATATTTATCAAGGTCGCTGGTATTTTGTAGAAGGAAGTTATCCATGCTACCAAAAGCAGAAACTCCCAAACCATAAAACTCCATCCCCTGCCAAATATTGTAAATGTATTCGCTGCGATCGCTATTGTTTTTGGTATAGGTGAAGAAACTCCAAGGAATATAATTTTGGCGAGTTAATTCTCCCATCGCATATTGCATGAAACCTTTTTCCTGTTCGGCATCGGGTAGGTTGATTTTTTCTTCTCGTACCCCTTGCTTGTAGAAATCAGTATTGGTAAAGGCTTCCATTTGATAGACCGTAATACTCTCAACTCCAGTACCGATCGCGCATTCAACGCTCTTTTTCCAAGTTTCGTCGGTTTCCCCGGCTAAACCACTTAAGAGGTCAATATTAATCGTCCATTTGCCTTGACCCGCTTTTTGAGCCATTTCAATAGCGCGATAGGCCTGTTTTTGATTGTGACCGCGACCGCTTAATTGAATAATATCCTCAACAAAGGATTGAATGCCCATACTTAAGCGAGTCACTCCCAATTGTGCTAAGGTTTCTAGCTTACTTTTGGAAATAGTTAAAGGTTCTGCTTCGAGGGCAAATTGTTGGTGGTTATCAAATTGCTTGAAATTCTCTCGCAAGGTGCCAACCAACTTTTCAAAGTGATGTTCTTGTAATAAGCTAGGAGTTCCACCACCAAAATAAATGGCGTGTATGGGACGATTTCCTAGATCGAAGCGATCGGCAACCAATTTGATTTCTTTACACAATGCGTCCACATAGGGATCGAGTTCGGGACGCTCTTTGAGATCGACGGTTTTATAATAGCAAAACGAACATCGTTGCGTACAGAAAGGGATGTGTAAATAAAGGCACATCGGTCGATCTTGTAACTTTTCCCCAATAGCCGATCGCTTCCACTTTTTAAAGGGAGGATAGTTAGGAGTTAAAGGAATCCGTTGAGCATCGAGTTTGGTTCTAGGTTCGGCAATCGCAATCATGAGGCTAATGAATAACGGGGACTAGGGGAATAGGTGATTTAGCTATCTTACAGATTCAGCTACTTTTGCTCGAGATGCTAATTTTTCAGAAACAAACTCCGCTAAAACATGGAGATTGCTAAAGTATTCTGGACTGAGTTCAGTATCGGCAAATTCAATCCCAAATTTTTCTTCAATCAGAGAAATTAATTCTACAATAACGATAGAATCAAGTCCCAAACCTCCTTCAAATAAAGGGGCATTGTCGTCAATCTCTTCTTTTGTAAGATTGACATCGAGTTCGTCAGCGATAATGACCTTGAGTTGTTCAACTGCAGTTTTGTCCATAGCGGTTTTGTCCGTAGCGGTTTTGTCCATAACAATCCTTCTCAAAATAAATGTGTTGTCGTTCATCAAGGCGAATCAAGGCGAATCAAGGCGAATCAAGGCCATCTCTAGAGTTGAATTGCCTAGAACTACATTGGCTCGACTTCTTTATAGCAAGTTTTCGACAATAATAATGGAATTGTAACAGTTTTTTAAGTGTTGTTTTGGTGAATTGTATCCCAATCTACCTTTTGCGTTAATTTTTGACGATCGACTTTCCCATTGGGCAATAAAGGTAAAGTTTTTTCGATAATAATCTCATCAGGAATGGCGTGCCTTGGCAATAGATCGAAACAATGAGAACGGATATCTGTAGCTATAACTTCGACCTTTGTATCTTTGGCCGGAATACAATAAGCAAATAATTTTTTACCGCGTTGACTTTCCCCTTTAGAAACAACAACAACTTTTTCAATTCCGGCGATACTTTCGATCGCTTTTTCAACATCAGTAAAGAAGACGAGGAGTCCATTTCGATTGACGCTATGATCGCATCGGCCTATCACCTCCAAACCGTCTTTCCCTATACGTCCAAAATCTTTTGTCCGAAACCAATCTCCAGTTTCTGATAAGAGAGGATTTCCTTTTTCGTCAATATAGCCCTCAAATCCGCAGTTGTGTTTGCACCATAGTTCTCCTGTACCTTCCATTTCTTCTATATTTTCAAAGGATTGCTCTTCTAGACGCATTTGGACTCCTGGCATAGGCTGTCCAACGGTGCGATCGCGGACTTCTAGAGTATCATCGGGACTCCCGGCGGCGATCGCCCCCATTTCGGTGCTGCCGTACAATTTAACTAAGCAACCAAATCGATCATTATACTGCTTAAAGGTATCTTCTCGAACGCGATCGCCCGCAGCAACGGTTAATTTATAAGGTCTGGGCGATCGACGACCCCGCAATAGAGTTTCGCAAAAAATGGGAGTCATAAAGGCAACATTGGGATTGAATTCTCGTTCCCTCTGCAAATATCTCAGTAAATTCGCCCCTTTTTGTAGGTCGATGGACGCGCCAACCATCACCCCAGGTAGAAATCCTGCACCCAAACCATACAGATGAAAAATAGGGACAGGAATGGCAATGCGATCGCCACTCCTTAAATTTAAGCGTTCTGCACAGTTCAGAATATTGTTTCGCAAATTAGCATGAGAATGGGCGACCAGTTTGGGATTCCCCGTACTGCCCGAAGTTCGTAAATAGAGCGTCGGTTTTAACTCCTCCGAGGAGGAATTTTTCCCCATCCAGAGGGAATTTTCCCAGATTTTCAACCCGCGATCGCGATGAAAAAGTATCTCGCTTTCTGTTTCTGGAGCTTCTGGAGAACTATCGATCTGCAAGCCATAATGACAAAAAGGCGGAATTTCTGGCTTATTCTCCTCGGAAGTATTGGCGGCTCTCGAAAACAAGAGAAAACTGTACTCCCTTTCGAGCAAATATAACAAAACTAAAGCACAGGGGACGGAATTAACGCACTCTAAGGCCAGCCGATCGCCGCGATCAATATTGCGATCGCCAAAAAAGCGATCGAGTTCCTCAAAAACTGGGGTAATTTTTGAGTAAGAAAGGGTTAGCTGTCCATCTGTCAGCACTTGAGTTGACAAAGAATGGTTGATAAATTTCATGCCGTCATTATTGATGATGACCCGAGTCGATAAATCTATGCTCCATAAATTCTGGCATCTTGAAGTTGATTCGTAAACCCCCGGAGACTCAGTTATCGCAGTTTCTTGACAGTTTTTTTGTTCTTTTTTGCCCCAAAAGTCTATCCTAATCAGGAATTGAACCCTCGCAAAGAAATTGTTTAAGGCAACCGTCTACAAATTAGCGACTTGAAAAATTCCGATCGATCTTCCCAATTGGAGGAATTTACGGTATGCTGTGAGGCAAATGTTGGGAACGAAACTTCAAATTCTTTTCAGTCAGTTAGTTTTCAATACTTTATGGTTAAGTGTGAGGAGTCAATCAAATGTCTAAAATTCTAAGAACGTCTTTATTAGCCGGTTCCGCTACTCTCGGCTTGTGTCTTGTTAGCTCGGGCAATGCTGCTTTTGCAGATTCTTCTACTGGCGACCTTTTGCAGCAAGTCGAAAGCTACAGCCTAGAAATGGAAGAACCCTTTGTAGAGGATACCGAAGCTCAATTTACTGGAGCCTCGAAATTCAGCGATGTATCCCCTGGAGATTGGGCTTTCCAAGCCTTAGATGATTTGGTGCAACGTTACGATTGTCTCAAAGGCTATCCCAACGGAACCTATCGCGGCAATCGCGCTCTGACTCGCTACGAATTTGCAGCCGGTTTAAACGCCTGTTTGCAACAAATCGAGCGCTTGATTGCTGAAACCACGGCTGAGTTTGCGACGCGGGAAGACTTAGCGGTTCTGCGTCGTTTGATGGAAGAATTTGAACAAGAATTGGCACTCCTCGGGGTTCGCGTCGATAACTTAGAAGGACGAGTTGCCTTTTTAGAAGATAACCAATTCTCCACCACCACCAAATTAAATGGTGTGATGATGACCAATTTGGACATCGCCACGGGCGATCGCGCCAAGATTTACGGCATGGATAATGCCGACTACAATGATCTGTCCGTATTGAATGGCTTTAATGGGAATTTGAGCAGTGCAGCAGCCGCTTCCTCCTTTGCTCAAATCATCGATCGCAACAATATGTTGGGATTGTTTCAGGGATTGGGGGTTGTTGACTCGATCACGATGGGACAGTTGGTTAACTCAGCCGATGCAGCCTTCAACCTCGCTAATAATTTGAGTGCGACACAAATCCAGACATTTTTGAGCGACCTCGATATTATTAACGACACCCAAAACAGTGCCGGGGGATCGAATACTCAAGCCGATGACTTCAACCGCGATCGCAATAATGCCTTAGCCTTTGGTTATCGAGCGCGTTTAGCCTTCGATACTAGCTTCACGGGGCGCGATCTCCTACGGGTTCGACTTCAAGCTCGCAACTTACAAAACTTAAAGCGATTCGGGACAGGAACAGAACAAAGTGTTCCTAACTTCTACGGTTTCCGCGCCGATGATGATGTAAATATCAACAAGGTTCATTATCGCTTCCCTGCGAGTGATAACGTTGTACTTCATGTTGGAGCCTCTCAAATCGTCCTTGATGACATTATTGACTCTCATTCGACTTCCCCCTACGCCTTAACCGGAATTCCCCTAGGATTGGCTTACAATAACTTGCTGTTTGAAAGTCAAGGCATTCCTGGGGCAGCCGTTGGTGCAAATATTCGCTTCAATAAGATGTTGGGGCTAGATATTGCCTACATCGCCCAAAATGCGAATGATGCAAATAAGGGGTTGTTTGGGGGATCCTTCATCCTGCCGATCCAACTTAATGTCAAGGTCGGCGATGATGTTAAACTTGCTTTTGCTTATGCTCGTAGTTATGCTCCTGGTGGTTTTCGCACGGCGGAGAATATTGTCCTATCCACTACTGCTAGTGTTTTAGGCCAATCCCCCTTCATCTGGGTAGATAGTAACGGGAACATTCGAGAATCAGCAACTTCCGCCAATCACTACCATTTTGCCGGAACATGGGATGTCTCTGATGACTTTAACATTAGCGGTTATCTCGGCTATCTGAATGGGGTCGCCGAGTCAGGAGTTCGCAAGGGCGATAACGCAGATATGTGGACTTGGGGATTGAACTTGGCTTTCCCAGATCTGTTCAAAGAAAACGATGTGATTGTTGCAGGTTTTGGGATGCTTCCTTACCTCGCGAGTGCTGACAACGGACCCAGCGATCGCTCTCCCGCCTACATGGCGAACCTTGAATATCGTTTCCCTCTCACTGATAATATCCAAATTGCACCTGCAATTTATGCGGTATTTAATCCTAATGGGAATCCCAACAATGACACTATCTTTGCGGGTATGATTCGCACCCTTTTGAAATTCTAAGAAGTGGGGCGATCGCCTAAAAAGAAAGCATGAACATAGTGTTCATGCTTTCTTTGATTTATGAGAATTATCTGTTCCGTTAATCTTTTTAGACGACTACAACGGCTGCTTTTTTTTGCACAGCTTCGGAGAATTCTAGAGCGACAGTTTTACCCTCTGATTCACCCTCTGAGGTATCCTGTACTGAAAGGCTTATTGCTTCAGCTGCTTCAGCTTCCTCTGATTCCTCTGGCTCTTGATTAACTCGCAGGCGTTTACAAGGAATAGTATCGGAAAGAATTGCACTCGCCATCATGCCCGAGTGAATTTCTAGAAGGGCTTCCGGTAGAGCTTCAAAAACTAAACGCTGTCCAGGAAAAACGACTCTTTCAAAGTACCAATTGGGAAGATTGGTAATACGAGCAATTTGAATCTGGCTGGTCGCGTTAACATAGCAGCATAAGACAGGTTCTTCGGTGTTGTTGGGGATGGGGTCGAGGATTTGAGACATGATGAGTGATAGGTTATATAGGTGTTTACTATTTCATTATTCATAGGACTTACACAGTTACTTACACAGTTAAGTTACACAGTTAAGTTACACAGTTAAGGAGGGAGACGATCCCACTACCGTATTCTCTCGTGATAGTAGTGCAGGCATCTTGACCGCTAATGTGCAAGCCCCATCTATATTTAACTTAACATTTTGCGATCCCCACCTGCTGTAAACAGGACTACCGATCTCATTTTTCCTGCTCGAGAGAGAGGGGAAAAGCTCAAAAATCTGGGTATTATAGGCCGTCTTGGCTAGAAATTGAGGTTATCTTGACCCGTTCTCTCTTTTTTTGTCTATTTTCTTCGATCCCTGTGGCGATCGCGCTCTAATTCCTTCGATCCCTCATGTTTATCAATCTTACTCTCTTCTTGATAAAGTTGATAGGAGTAAGGAAAAACGCTAAAGTTAACTTATGTAAATAAATTTTACAATTCATCTTAGCCTCAATTTCTTAATATTTTCTTAATAATGTCCTCGAAAATTCTTTACGTTCGTCTTCCCTGCAATCCTATTTTTCCCATTGGTGTCGTCTATCTCGCCGATCGCATGGGGAAGATTTTTCCAGATCTGCAACAGCGCATCTTTGATTTAGGAACGGTACCACCAGTAGAATTCAATGGAGCCTTAGATCGGGCGATCGACGAGTTTCAGCCTAATTTGCTGGTTTTCTCTTGGCGAGATATCCAAATTTACGCCCCAGTGGGAGGACGCGGCGGCAATCCCCTGCAAATGGCCTTCGAGGTGTACTATGCCAAAAACCCTCTCATTCGCTTGCGAGGAGCCTTGGGGGGCTTAAAGGTGGTGAGTGCCTATTATGGGGAATTATGGCGCAATTTTGGCTTAATTAAACGCGGATTGCAACGGGCTAAACGCTATCACCAAAGTGTTCGTGTTGTGGTTGGTGGAGGTGCTGTCAGTGTTTTTTATGAGCAAATTGAGAAGGCGCTTCCCAAAGGAACAATTGTGTCTGTAGGAGAAGGAGAAGTATTGCTCGAACGCTTATTAAAAGGAGAAGATATAAGTGCAGAGCGATGTTATATTGTTGGGGAAACAAAGCCCCGCGATCGCATGATTCACGAAACCCCAACGGCGATCGAGAAAACAGCTTGCAACTACGATTATATCGCTAAGATTTGGCCGGAATTTAGCTATTATTTGCAAGAAAATGATTTTTATATCGGCGTACAAACAAAGCGCGGTTGTCCTCATAATTGTTGTTATTGTATTTATACCGTTGTTGAAGGCAAACAGGTACGGATTAATCCTGCTGATGAAGTCGTTGCAGAAATGCGTCAATTGTACGATCGCGGTGTTCGCAATTTTTGGTTTACAGATGCTCAATTTATTCCTGCTAAAAAATATATTGATGACGCGATCGAACTATTAGAGAAAATCTCTGCTTCAGAAATGCAGGATATTCATTGGGCTGCTTATATTCGCGCCGATAATTTAACCCCAGAATTATGCGATCTGATGGTTAAAACAGGGATGAATTATTTTGAGATTGGCATTACCAGTGGTTCTCAAGAATTAGTTCGGAAGATGCGAATGGGATACAATTTGCGGACAGTTTTACAAAATTGTCGGGATTTAAAAGCAGCAGGTTTTAATGATGTTGTTTCTGTAAACTATTCTTTTAATGTCATAGATGAAACCTTCGATACGATTCGTCAAACGATAGCTTATCATCGAGAATTAGAAAACATTTTTGGTGTAGATAAAGTCGAACCCGCTATCTTTTTTATTGGTTTGCAACCCCACACTCATTTAGAAGGATATGCTTTTAAAAAAGAGATTCTCAAGCCTGGTTATAATCCTATGAGTGTTATGCCTTGGACAGCACGAAAATTGCTTTGGAACCCTGAACCATTAGGATCATATTTTGGGGAAGTTTGCTTGCAAGCATGGCAACAAAATCCTAATGATTTTGGACGAGAAACCCTGAAGATTTTAGAAGAACGTCTCGGAAGCGCATCCTTAGAAGAAGCACTCAATGCACCAATGGGAGATAAAAAAGATAATCTTCGTAAAGAATTGGTTGCATTAACTTAAAGGAACAAGGAACAGAAAAAGGGTAAAAATGAAGTTTGTAGCGTACCTTCCCCTCGATTTCCTGTGGAACTAGCGAGCAAGATGCTCGCACTACCCCCATTATGGTTTATTGTAGCTCCCTAGCTCTAATTATTCGGAACAATGTTGTAAATTTGCAACTTTGAGATGCACCCCAAAAAAAGAATGACTTATACTGCTTCAAAAACTCTAACCTTTGCAGATTTTCTCAGCCAATATGGGAACGATCCCCGTTATGAATTAGCCGATGGAGAACTCATTGATATGGAACCAACGGGATCTCACGAAACTGTTAGCGGTAAAGTTGCCACCCAAATTGGCAAAGAAATCATGACTCAACAACTACCTTGGGTTATTCCTCGTACTTGCTTAATTCGTCCTTTAGCTGAGGCAATAACAGCCCGTCGTCCTGATATTGTTGTCTTAGATGAAACCGTTCTCAGTAGCGAACCGCTTTGGGAAAAAGAACCTGTAATTACTCTCGGAAGTTCTCTTAAATTGGTAGTTGAAGTGGTTAGTAGCAATTGGGAAAACGATTATGCGAGAAAAGTCGAAGAATACGCACTTCTCGGAATTCCCGAATATTGGATTGTTGATTATCGAGGATTAGGGGGAATTGCTTTTATCGGTCGTCCCAAACAACCTACCTTTACGGTTTGTCAACTCATTGGAGAAGATTATTCTCAACAACAATTTCGCTTGAGAGAGGCGATCGCCTCTCCCAGTTTACCTAACCTGAAATTTTGTTTAAACGATGTACTTCCTCGTTAAATAAAAAGCCGCAAAACAATGATTCCCAGTGCCAATAAAGAACCAGCATAAGCAAGAGTTCGTATTACGGTAATACCGAAAATGTAACTCAAACTGTGAAGAATTCGCAGAACAACGATCGCCACCGAAGCGATCGCGGTAATTCCATCAGTTTGTCCCGTAACTTGCGCGATGAGAATCACGATCGCGATCGCCGCTAAATTATCATGGTGGTTTTGCTTGGCGCGATCGGCACGTCCTACCCAAGGAGGTACACTGGGAGTGGTTTCGCGATTACCCAAACCCCATTCTACTCCTCCAGCCTGAATGCGACCCAATGCAGGGGCATGGTTGAGAGGAATTGACCAGAGTGCCAAAATCAATAAACAAATTAAATCAGGTGTCATTATGGGCATTTTTTTGCTAATTTAGGAACAAGAACTATTGTACGACTAATGCTCGATCCCGCCGGAAATTCTTTACCCCCTCAAAATGTTGAAGCAGAAGAGTCTATTTTAGGAGGAATTTTGCTCGATCCCGAAGCAATGGGACGAGTTGCTGATGTTATCATTCCCGAGGCATTTTACATTAGCGTTCATACGGAAATTTATCAAGCAGCATTAGCATTATATCGAGATGGGAAACCCACAGATTTAATGACCGTAACCAGTTGGTTACAAGACCAAGGAAAATTAGATATTATTGGTGGAACAAGCAAACTTGCTCAATTAGTAGAAAGAACAGTTTCGGCAGTGAATATCGATCGCTATGCTATTTTAGTGATGGATAAATATACGCGCCGTCAATTGATTGGAGTAAGCCATGAAATTACTGAATTAGGCTACGATACCACTTTAGAATTAGAGGTTGTTTTAGATAAATCAGAACAGAAGGTATTTGGGCTAACACAAAAGCGTCCCAAACAAGGATTAACACCCATTGCAGAGACTCTCATTTATACATTTGATGAACTGGAAAATCTGCAACAAGAAACTGCATTACCTGGACTAGCTTGCGATTTTTATGACTTAGATGCTATGACCAGTGGTTTTCAAAAATCTGATTTAATTGTATTGGCGGGACGGCCTTCAATGGGAAAAACAGCTTTGGCTTTAAATATTGCTGCAAATATTGCCCAACAACATCAACTTCCCGTGGCAATATTTAGTTTGGAAATGTCAAAAGAACAATTAGTTCAGCGATTATTAGCTTCAGAAGCAAAAATTGAGAGCAACCGCTTGCGATCGGGACGTATTACTCAAACTGAAATGGAATCCGTTGCTTTAGCGATTGGAAATTTAGCAGAATTACCTATTTTTATCGATGATAATGCTACTTTAACAGTAATGCAAATGCGATCGGAAGTTCGCCGTTTGCAAGCGGAACAAGGAGGTAAAATTGGCTTAGTTTTACTCGATTATTTGCAATTAATGGAAGGAGGAGGAGATAATCGAGTGCAAGAATTGGCGAAAATTACGCGATCGCTGAAAGGTTTAGCAAGGGAAATTAATGCACCTGTTATTGCTTTATCTCAGCTAAGTCGTGGTGTTGAATCTCGTACCAATAAGCGTCCCATGCTTTCGGACTTACGCGAAAGCGGATCGATCGAGCAAGATGCCGATTTAGTCATTATGTTATATCGCGATTCTTACTATAATCCCGATTCACCCGATCGCAATATTGCTGAGGTTATTATTGCCAAACATCGTAATGGACCCACAGGAACTATTAAACTACTTTTCTTACCAGAATTAACTAAGTTTGAAAACTTAGCGGCTGAATCTTAAGCGATCGCCATAAATTTCGTTAGAGGAACTGAATTTTTGACAATGGGATCTCACTCAAAAAATAGAGAATATATTGGATAAAGCTATTAAAGAAGTTCAATGAATTCGTCAACAGTTAATTCGGCATCTCGCAAAATTTTTCTTAATAACCCCTTTCCTAAATTTTTGCCTCGGTGAATTGGAATAGTAATCGCTACACCATCCCCATGTTTTAACCGAACATGGCTTCCTTTTTTGCGAATGGTTTCAAATCCAATCTTTCCTAAAGCATTAATTGTTTGTTGACCTGTAACGGTTGGAAGTTTTGGCATTAGAGGGTCACTTTTTGTACGCCAATAAATTTCATGAGAGGCTCGCTTTCTTCCGTTTCCAGACACAGCGCGATCGCTTCTTTCATATTAAGCATTAATTCGTCAATTGTTTCACCTTGGCTATAACATCCTTGTAGTTGAGGAACTTCACCGATGTAGCAGCCATCTTCATCTCGTTCAATCAAAACGTAAAATTCTTGGGTTGGACTTACCATCGATCGCTTTTCTCTTCTTTTTGGCTTATTTTTGTATTGTAGTTCATCAGATGATAAAATACAGGATTAAACTGCAAAGAACAGCGATCGCATATAGATCATTTTTAAAAGGTTCTGCCATCCAACGACCCCACCGACAATCCCTTACTCTGGTCGGGCTTAGTCCTCGCCGGGATGAAAAGTGAGGGCGGCGCAGAAGACGGATTCCTCAACGCCCTCGAAACCACCGGATTGAGATTGGAAGGGACTCAATTGGTCGCCCATGCAATTTTAATTGATTGATGTCAAATCTTTTATTCACTACTTTCTAACGCCAATATTTCTTTAGCAGAAATCCCATCTCCTTGATAGCCAAAATACCATAAAGCCGCCGCCGCTTCTGCACCCGTTACCGCTTTTTTAGGTTGAAATAAAGTCGTATAACCAAATGCCCGCAATATGTTGGCATTTTCTCCATTTTCAAAGTCTACAAATACAGCTTTTAAGGCTTTTGGTTGAATTTGTTCGCTATCTTGAAAGCCCCAGGTTTTCTGAACTGCGTCAATGGAAGTAGAAGGTAAGGCTTTACGAAGATCGAGGGGAACTTTCCATAAAATCAATATTTCTCGCGTCAAAGGTGCATCGGGTTGAAATAATAATGCCTCCGTATTTTGACTCAAACGCGAGGGAATTATTCCTGCTTCTGCTAACCCTTGAATCATGGCAAAATCGCGATCGCCTGCTTTAATATCTGTAAAAGCAGGTTGACTGGCACTCGTAACAGGACGAATTTGTTTAGTAGCGCGATCGCGGTACAATGTATTGTGTACCTCAAATAACCATCGGGCATATTCTCGACGAGTAATTGTTTTATTGGGGTCAAAGTTGTTTGGTAATAGTTCTAACGCGGCAAAGTCTTCAATATAACCGCGAACTTGAGGTGAGACTTGTTTTAAATCTAAAGAATTTTCTGGTTTTTTCTCATTTTGACTATCCTCAGATTTCGATTGTGTTGCTTGTCCTTTTGCCGTCGATAAATTGCTTGCATATTCAAGCAAAAAAATAGTTCCCGAATCCGACTCTGATGCAGGAGGAATAGATAGTTTTAGGTTCAGATTATCTTGACTCGCAACCAGTAAAGTGTTGTTTGATTCAGAAGCATTAAACTCCCAGTTATTGCCCTCAAATTCTTGCCGATAGAATGCTGCAACGGTATCGCGATCGGCTTCCGTTTGCCAGCGCGTTTCTCCTTTAATTTCTCCCACCCGATATTGAGATTCTAGTAATTTTGCGCGGGTATAAATCGGAATTACCTTGGGAAAATTGGGTGGGAGTTTATTGTCTTTTACCTCTTTTGGTGAAGGTTGAGGAATTTCTAGGGGAGTGGGATCGGGAGAAGGACTCGGAGAGGGGTTTAACGCAGCAGAATTCCCTTGTAGCTTGGGATTTGGGGCAAACCAATCTCGGGCGTTGCGATCGCCGCTACAAGCCGTTAAACCGCCCCCTACACTCAATATTAAACTCAAAGCCGTTAAGAAATATTTGCCGTTCAAGATTCCAAAATCGTGAGTACAACAATTTTATATTATAATATATTAGATAAAATCAGAAGCCATTGCAGGATTCTCTTCCTTCCAGTAGAAATAGTTGCATCCACTTTACCTCTAAAGAGAGATACGATTTTGTATCTTTTGCATCTAAAGAGAGATGCTTTTCTCTTAATTTTCTTGATACATTAACATTGTTAAACAAACTGATAAATTGAGAAAAGGAGATATCGAACACTATGTCTACTAAAGATAAAATCGCGGCTACTGCTAAGAATATTGAGGGAAAAGCACAAGCGGCTGTAGGCGAAATGACAGGGAATCCTGAACAAAAAGCCGAAGGTAATTTGAAACAGACAGAAGCAAAAATTGAACATGAGACAGAAAATCTAAAAGATAAAGCCAAGAAAATAATTGACTAATTAGCTTTATTCTAAACCAAGTTATAATCGTTAGTACCTTCTATATCATGCAATTTTAAATGTTGCTATGACTAGGGAGGTGCTTTTTTTTATGTACTTTTGTTTACCTTGATAACACAATAATCTTATAATAAATAAAAATAATCTCAAATTTGGCAAGGAATACCTACTCTCAAAAAAATCAAGAAAGGAATAGATCATCAATGCGATCGCCACTTTTAAGAAAAGAACCTTGGCTAGAAACTTACAGCGAAATTATTGACGTTCGTTCTGAGGGAGAATATGCTGAAGATCGCATTCCAAATGCAATTAATCTTCCGGTTCTGAATAATAAAGAACGCGCTCAAATTGGCACGATTTACAAGCAAATTTCTCCTTTTGAAGCAAGGAAAATAGGTGCAAGTTTAATCGCTCAAAATATTGCTCATCATTTATCCTCCCATTTTGCCGATAAAAAAGAAGATTATTGTCCATTAATTTACTGTTGGCGAGGAGGACAGCGTTCCCATAGTTTAGCATTAGTTTTAAGACAAATTGGCTGGCAAGTGACAGTCCTCGACGGAGGTTATCAAACCTATAGAAACTATGTCTGCAAACAATTAGAAACTTTGCTACAACAGTTTAATTATAACGTTTTGTGTGGCTTGACAGGAACGGGAAAAACACAGATTTTGCAACGAATGTTACAGCAAGGAATGCAAGTTTTAGATTTAGAAAAACTAGCACAGCATCGCGGTTCTTTATTGGGTCAAGCATGGGAAAATAAACTTGCATCTCAACCTTCTCAAAAGTATTTTGAAAGTTTATTACTGCAACAATTGCAACAGTGCGATCGCCAAAAAACAATTTGGATCGAGTCAGAAAGTCATAAAATTGGCAGAATCTATCTTCCCCAAGGATTATGGGAGAAAATGAAACAGTCTCCTTGTATTGAGATTCGCTTACCTCTCGAGGAACGAGTGACGGGGTTATTGCAACAATATCCCCATTTTATCGAACATCCCGACATCCTCAAGGAGAAATTACAACGTCTTAAACCTCGCTACGGGAAAGAAAAACTACAACAGTGGTTTGAGTGGTGCGATCGCCAACAATGGCGCAGATTAGTGGAGGATTTACTACTACAACACTACGATCCTGCTTATCAGCGTTCTTTAAATCGTTTATTTCAACCCGCAGGACAAGCGATCGATTTACAAGACTTAGAGGAGCAAACAATCAATGACACGATCGCAATGTTACCAAAATAGGGTTGGCGATCGCCTAAACAGATTTTTTGACGAGTTAGAGGGTTTTCGATTGTCCTGTCTCGAAGAATGGTAAAATGAATGTTGTTACGAATTGTGACGGATTGCTTCGTAGACGAATTTAAAGCAGACTGTTAACATTCCTCAACTTTTTATAGCTGAAAAGGCTTAACAGACTTGCTATAGCAGGACTGAATTCAATTCTGAAGAATTCTTCAGAATTCTTAACAAAAACCAAATTCTGGCATTTTGATATGGCACAATCCTCCATCCCCTCAGATGTACCCGATATGGGTCGTCGGCAGTTTATGAACTTGCTGACTTTTGGTACGATTACGGGAACAGCCCTTGGTGCGCTTTATCCCATTGTTAAATATTTTATTCCTCCTTCCAGTGGTAGTCCTGGTGGTGGGGTTACGGCTAAAGATGCGTTAGGTAATGATGTGCTGGTAAGTGAATTTCTCGCTGCCCATCCTATCCCCGGCGATCGCGCTTTATCCCAAGGTTTAAAAGGAGATCCCACCTATTTAATCGTCAAAGATGAGAGTTCTTTGCAGGATTATGGTTTAAACGCCATTTGTACCCATTTAGGTTGTGTCGTTCCTTGGAACGTGGCGGAAAACAAGTTCAAATGTCCTTGCCACGGCTCTCAATATAACGCAGAAGGGAAAGTGGTTCGCGGTCCGGCACCTCTTTCTCTAGCTTTGGCTCATGCCACAGTTACCGCAGATGACAAAGTAGAGTTTACCCCTTGGACGGAAACCGATTTCCGCACCAACACCGATCCTTGGTGGACTTAATATAATTACTTAATGTAATTATTTAATGTCCTTGAGGATCGATCAATATTCATTCGAGCAGATTTTAAAGTTTTTAGCGATCGAGATGAGAACACCCCCTTTACGAATTCTGTGGCAAACGAGCAAGCAAGTCACCCTAAAAATAGCGGTCTTGCTCTTGGCTACCCTTGCAATCTTTTTTACCAGTGATGCGATCGCGCCCCAAACGGCTGCGGCTTATCCATTTTGGGCGCAGGAAACCGCCCCAGAAACCCCTCGAGAAGCAACAGGTCGTCTTGCCTGTGCCAACTGCCATTTAGGGGAAAAACCCGCAGAAATCGAACTCCCTCAATCGGTTTTACCAGATACAGTATTTGAGGCAGTTGTCAAAATTCCTTACGATTTGAACTCTCAACAAATTCAAGGAGATGGATCGAAAGGCGGTTTAAATGTTGGTGCCGTCTTAATGTTACCGGAAGGCTTTACCATTGCGCCCCCCGATCGCCTTTCTGAGGAGTTAAAAGAAAAGGTCAGCGGCCTTTATTTCCAACCTTACAGAGAAGACCAAGACAACGTTTATATCATCGGACCCTTACCTGGCGATCAATATCAGGAAATCACTTTCCCGATTCTTTCTCCTGACCCCAAAACCGATAAAAATATTCACTTTGGTAAGTTCCCCATTCACTTAGGAGCAAATCGCGGTCGCGGACAAGTTTATCCCACGGGACAAAAAACCAATAATAATGAATTTACGGCTTCTGTAGCGGGAACAATTACAGAAATTGCTCAACCAGACGGTTTTAATTACAGCGTTACCATCGCAACTGCTGACGGTGAATCTGTTGTGGAAACCATTCCCCCTGGACCTGAGTTTATTGTTTCTGAAGGTCAAGAAGTTGCGGCAGGAGAAGCCTTAACTTTGAATCCTAATGTAGGGGGTTTCGGTCAGGAAGATGGCGAAATTGTCCTCCAAGATTCTGCCCGCATCGGTTGGCTGTTAATCTTCTTTTTGGGTATTGCACTTTCTCAAACTTTCCTCGTTTTGAAGAAGAAGCAAGTTGAACGAGTACAAGCAGCAGAAATCGAGTTCTAAACTTGATTTCCAACTGAAAAAATAGAAGGAAAAGAGCGTACTTCGGTATGCTCTTTTTTAGATTATAAATTGGCAATGTTACTTATTACAAAACTCATTGAATTGCCTGGTAAAGTTTCAGAATCTGTGGTAACTTCCCAGCATCTTCTCTTACCAAAAATAAAGTTTATTGATTGTCATGCACAGAAAAAGCCATTTTTTGTGCATGATTCCTGTTTCATGCACACAAAACCCTAAAAACTTGTGCATGACAATTAATACAATTGTATTATTAATCACTCTCCTCTATCTGTCCTACATTCCTCAAAAGCTCAAATAAGGCATTATTCAAATAAAAGTTTTCCTTTCCTAACTTATACTTTGACAATAAGCCTATCCCGACTAATTCCTCCAAATACTTACTTGCTGTATTGCGATGAATACCCAACTCATTCACCACAAACTCAATTTTAGTATAGGGATGACGAAACAGATTATTTAAAATATCCTGACTATAAATATTCGGCAACTCCTTCCTCATCCTGTGCTTACTTTTCTGCATCAGAACCTTTATATTTTTAATCAACTCAATCGTTTCTAGAGAAGTTTTTTCCACACCTTCCAACACAAATAAAATCCAATCCTCCCAAACATTATCCGTTCTAACACTTTGTAACAAAGAATAATAATCCACCTTTTTTTGATTAATAAAACGACTCAGATATAAAACCGGAATTTTGAGTAAATCCTGCTTCACCAAATAGAGAATATTAATAATCCTACCTGTTCGACCATTCCCATCATAAAAAGGATGAATACTTTCAAATTGATGATGAATAATTGCCATTTTTGTCAGTGGGTCAAAATCTGATAAGGAATCGTCATTAATAAATCTCTCTAAATTGTTCATCAAATCAATCACTTCCTGGCTAGACTGAGGTGGAGTATAGATAACTTGTCCAGTTACATCATTTTTTAGAGAAGTCCCTGGCAACTTTCTAAAACCCGCATTATTTTCTTCAATAATTGACTGAATTTTTAGAATAGTATTATTGGTTAATAACCCTGTTTTTTTGACTTCTTCAAAACCATGTTTAAGAGCAGTAGAATAAGAATAAATTTCCTTTGCTGCAATAGATGCAAACTGTTGATTTAGGACATCACTCCTATAAATCTCATCATGGGTTGTAATAATATTCTCAATAGCGGAACTATCCTTAGCTTCCTGCAAAGAAAGGGTATTAATTAAAATATTTTCATTGGGAATTGTTGCGGTAATCCCTTTTAACTCAGCCAATGCTCTATGAGCAACTGCTGATTTTTTTAAAACAACTCTTGTCTCAACATCAATCTTTAAAGGCAATGGAGGAATAGAATAGTTCATGAAATTAATTGATAATTTAAGGATAATTATTAATTATTGTTTGTGTCATGGGGTCGATCTGATTTTACCCGATCGCCATTCTTCGCATCGCCAATTCCGCAGCCAATACGATCGCCGCTTTCATACTGGTAGCATCAGCAATTCCTTGTCCCGCAATATCAAAAGCAGTCCCGTGATCGGGAGAAGTGCGAATAAAGGGTAAACCAATGGTGGTATTAATAGCGCGATCGAAGGCCATTAATTTAACCGGAATCAGTCCTTGATCGTGGTACAGCGCCAAATAAGCATTGACGGGGTTGGTTGCGCCAACATACCACGATCGCCCTGGTTGCACCCAAAGAGTATCCGGGGGAACCGGTCCCAGGAGTCGCATATTGGGGCGATCGCGTCGTTCTTTTTCCAGCCAAGGAATGAGCCAATCTTGCTCTTCTGTTCCCAATTGTCCCCCTTCGCCACTGTGAGGATTTAAGCCAGAGACGGCAATACAGGGATTCTCAATCCCAAAATCGGTTTTGAGACAATGAATTAACAGGTCTAACTTCCATGCTAATAACTCTGGGGTCAGTGCTGCGGGAACTTGATGTAAAGGAATGTGAGTTGTGGCCAAAAGTACAATTAACGCATAATCGCTATGAGGCGATCGCGCTACAAATAGCATCCCATAGCGATCGCACCCCGCTTTCTCCGCCAGGACTTCAGTTTGCCCAGGATAATCATATCCTGCCGCCTTCCAGAGGGATTTGGCAATGGGAGCCGTGACAATGCCTTGGAATTCCCCCCCAAGGGTGCGATCGATCGCAGCTTGCAAATAAGCAAAACTGGCCTCCCCACTAGCAGCATTTCCTTTACCCCATTTTATAGCAGCGCGATCGCCAGGCACCTCCACGAGAGAAAATTGTTCCGGATCGGCTAAATCCTCAATCTCCTTTGCCCGTAAATGTTGATAGGCAGACTTTAGCAGCGTTTTTGTGCCAAAAAGACAAATTTGGCATTTTTCGTGAATTGTCGGGTCTGCCAAGGCTTTAAGTAGCACCTCCGTTCCGATTCCGGCAGGGTCTCCTATAGGAATTGCGAGATAGGGTTTGGGTTTCACGGTTTTATTTTTCTTTGAGACTTCAGTGTTTTACAATGCTTGTTAGTCAAAAAAATTGCGATCGCTTAAGGAGAATCACGAATGAGTGCTAACGATCTGATGATCAATGCGGGTTTACTGTCATTTTCTCTCATTCTCGTCGGTTTGGGTTTGGGATTTTTTATTCTGAAACTCCAAGGCGGAGAATAGACTTAGACTATTAGTAAAAATTGGGGACGGGAAACGGTTTTTCTCTGATTCGTTTCCTTTCTCCATCTTTGTTACCCAGGATGAACTATGTCTGAAATACAACCATCCATAGAATTTTTTAAAGGAGTTTCTGAGGAATTAACCAATATTAGGTTAAGACAAGGCAAAGAAACGGGAATTCGCAATGTTTTAATGTTTTTTCGGCAATTAAATGCCTTAGATATCATCAATAGTTACACCAAACAGGCCACAGGAACATTAAGATTAGTTGATTCTGAAGGAGAAATTAACGTGACTCCCAGTTCAATCAAAATTCGTTACGGGGGAGATGAAAGCGACGAACTTATGGGCGTAGAATGCCAGATAGACATCGATCGCGAAGATCATTGGGAAAGATTAATGCGCTTTCTCAATCGTTATGCTGAAGCAAACGAAATGGAGTATGAAGGGAAAGATGAACGATGAATAATAAATAATGAATTGTACCCATTACTCATAACTAACTATGAAAATTGCAATTACGGGTGGAACTGGATTTGTTGGGAGTCGTTTGGTGGCAAAACTGAACGAGAAAAAGGAAACTATTCTAATATTTACCCGCAATAAAGAACGCACCCAGAAAATGTTTCCCAATTCTGCTTTCCCAACTTTAGAAATTGTCTCTTATACGCCCAAAAAATCGGGAGATTGGCAAGAGAAAATTGCAGGCTGTGATGCGGTGGTAAATTTAGCAGGAGAACCGCTTGCGGAAGGACGTTGGACTAGCGATCGCAAACAAGAAATTGTCTTGAGTCGCCAAATTGGGACGCAAAAAATAGTGGAAGCGATCGCCAAAGCCGATCCTAAACCTCAAGTGTTAATTAATGCTTCTGCTATTGGTTATTATGGCACCAGCGAAACGCAAATCTTTGCTGAAAATAGCCCCTCGGGTGATGATTTTCTCGCGGAAGTTTGCCAAAAATGGGAAGCTGAAGCTGAAAAAGTAAAGGAAAATAATGTTCGTTTGGTTATCTTGAGATTGGGTATTGTTTTAGGGAATGGTGGCGCGATCGCCAAAATGATTACCCCTTTTAAACTCTTTATGGGGGGGTCTATTGGTAGTGGGAAACAATGGTTTTCTTGGATTCATCAAGAAGATATAGTAAATTTAATTTTAGAGGCGATCGCCCATCCTGAAATAGCAGGAGTTTATAATGCTACAGCACCAAATCCCGTGCGTATGGAGGAGTTTTGTCACGTCTTAGGAGAAGTCCTGCATCGTCCTTCTTGGCTTCCCGTCCCCAGTTTTGCGATCGAAGCTATTTTAGGAGATGGCGCGATCGTTGTTTTAGAAGGTCAAAATGTGCAACCGAAAGCAGTCGAAGCATTAGGTTTTAATTATCAGTATCCTACAGTTAAATCTGCTCTGCAAGAAATTCTTTGAAGAGGGAACAGGCAAGAGGCAAAAGACAACAGAAAATAAATTATTAAACTAATTATGAACATTTGGGTAAACGAACAAATTGATCCTTCTGGTATAATTCATGCTTGTATTGCCTCTTGCGATGAAGAACAAGCAAACTCTTGTCACGAATCTTTTGAAAACAATCTTTCTCAACAACAAAAATTAGACGGTTGGATCGCCCGTCTGCGAATTGTAAAATCTTGGGATGAAGTTCCCGTTAATGCTTTAAAATTAAACTAAAATAGGTCACAAATAATTGGTAATTGTATTAATAATTAATCATTGAAATGACCGAAGCAAAACAGACAGGCTTAGGAACTTTTGGAGGCGTTTATACTCCCTCAGTTCTAACAATTTTAGGGGTGATCATGTACCTTCGCTTCGGCTGGGTTGTGGGCAATGTGGGGTTATTGGGAACTCTTGCGATTGTTACTCTTTCTACCTCAATTACATTTTTAACTTCTCTTTCCGTTAGCGCGATCGCCACCGATCGCGTTATTCGAGTTGGGGGTGCCTACTACATGATCAGCCGATCGCTGGGAATTGAAACCGGAGGCGCAGTGGGTATCCCCCTCTATTTCGCCCAGGCTTTATCTGTAGCCCTCTATACTATCGGGTTTGCCGAAAGTATTGTCAAAACTTTTCCCGCCCTCAACCAAACCTATGTTGCCCTAATTACTACCATTCTGGTTGCAGTTCTTGCTTTAACTTCCGCCAGTATCGCCATTCGCGCCCAATATTTCATCATGGCGGCGATCGCCCTATCCCTTATTTCTCTAATTTTGGGCAAACCCGTAGAACCCACGGTTATTGAATTATGGAATAGTAACGGAGAATCTTTTTGGGTCGTATTTGCCGTCTTTTTCCCCGCCGTCACGGGAATTATGGCCGGGGTATCCATGTCTGGAGACTTGCGAGACCCCACCAAATCTATCCCTATCGGCACTTTAGCCGCCGTGGGAACCGGTTATCTCATTTATATGGGTTTACCTATCATCCTCGCCATGCGTGCCGATGCGTCCACGCTAATTGAAGATTCCCTGATTATGAAGCAGATGGCCTTGTGGGGTCCAACGATCCTCTGGGGGGTCTGGGGGGCAACCTTGAGTAGCGCCCTGGGGAGTATTTTGGGTGCGCCTCGGGTCTTGCAGGCTTTAGCTAGAGATGGCGTTTTACCCTCTTGGATGAGTATTTTAGGACAGGGAAGCGGTAAAGGAGACGAACCTCGCATTGGTACCGCCGTTACCCTCGGCGTGGCGATCGCGGCGGTTTGTATTGGGGATTTGAATTTAATTGCCCCAATATTAACTATGTTTTTCCTGACGACTTACCTGGTGTTGAATATCTCCGCAGGTATCGAGGGAATGTTGCAAAGTCCCTCTTTTCGCCCTACTTTCCGCGTCCATTGGAGTTTTTCCCTTCTCGGGGCGGCGGGATGTTTGGCGGTGATGTTTCTCATTAATGCGATCGCAACGGTGGTCGCTGCGGCGATCGTCTTGGGTATCTATTTCTGGTTGCAGCAGCGAGAATTGGTGACAGCATGGGGAGATGTACGACGCGGGTTATGGATGGAATTACTGCGAGTGGGTATCTTGCAAATTCGTCACGCGGAAGATACGAAAAACTGGCGGCCTCACGTTCTTGTTCTCTCGGGCATTCCTCGCAAGCGTTGGTCTTTAATTGAACTGGCGGAAGGATTCACCCATAACCGAGGATTAATTACGGTTTCTAGTGTTTTACCAAGCGGATCGCGAGATTTGGCGCAACAGGCAGAGTTAGAACGTACTTTAAGCGATTATCTCGAACGTCGCGGTGTACAAGCATTGGTAAGGGTTGTGACGGCGGCTAATACTTTTGAGGGTGCCTATCGATTAGTGGAAACTTATGGGTTGGGGGCAGTGGTTCCCAATACTATTATTTTGGGGGATAGCGAGAATGCAGCTATCCGCGATCGCTACTGTCAAATGATTCGCGATATTCACGGTGCCAAACGCAGTATTGTTGTTCTGCGAGAAGATGGCGATCGCGGTTTTGGGGCGCGATCGCGCATCGATATTTGGTGGGGGGGGTTACAAGCAAATGGAAGTTTAATGCTTTTATTGGCTTATCTTTTGTGTAAAAATATTAGTTGGCGCAAAGCCCAGATTTATTTGAAATTAGTTGTTCCCGATAGCCGCGCCGCAGCAGCAGCCCAAACCAATTTGGAGATTTTAATTGCTAAGTTACGCATTACTGCTTTGCCTCAAGTTTTAATTGCCGAAGGACGTTCTTTTAATGAAATTCTTCACAGTTCTTCTGAGAATGCCGATCTGGTCTTTTTGGGTATGGCGAAACCGGATAATGATATGTTTGTCACCTATTATGAAAAGCAGCAAATCCTTGCTACAGGACTTCCCACTACTTTATTCGTTCTTGCTGCCCCTGATTTTGCTTTTGAGGAAATATTGGTGGAATCTACCTGAATTTGGGGGTTTGGAGGGGGTTTGGAGACCAAACCCCTACGGTATTAACCGCGATCGCATTATGATCCCAGAGGGTTTGGAGACCAAACCCCTACGGTATTACCGCGATCGCATTACGATTCGGGAGGGTTTGGAGACCAAACCCCTACCTCCCCAGATCAAAATTGACACGCTTGTATAAATCTTTTAAGGCAATTTCAAAATTTACTGCTTCTAATTTTAATATAGAATCCTCTTCTAAATATTCTGTTAATAACCAGCGCCCATCTTTTTGTTTTGTGTATTGTTCTACATTATAACTGGTTTGGGAAATCAAAATATATTCTTGGAATGAGGCGATCGAACGATACTTTTTAAACTTGTCCGTTTTATCATAATCTTTGGTCGAACGAGACAAAATTTCGACAATCAGACAAGGATTAATAATTGCTGTTTGTTTTTCATCGGTAAAAATCGGTTCGCCATCTGTCATCATAACATCAGGATAAGTATAGCGGCGGTAACTTGGAATCCATAAGCGCATATCGCTCATAAAAATATCATAGTCCTTTTCATCAATACTCAAAGGAAATGAACGACAAAAATTCAGGGAAATTTTATTATGATTTGCAGTAGCCCCTGCCATAGGAACGATTTCTCCATCTAAATATTCATTTTTAAATTCTGCTTGTTCTTCCAATTCCAGATATTCTTCTGGGGTGAAGTATTTGGATTGAGTGGCAACAATCATCAGCTTATCCCTTCGACACGACTTTACCGCTAATAATATTATAATCTATTTGGCACAATTGCGATCGCCTGATTAAGATTTCGAGACGAGAAAAAGGTGGGCAATGCCCACCCTACAAGTCTAACTTAATAATTCAACAGCACGCTTAACAAAAGCATCTGCGGTTAAACCATTTAATGCCATAACAGCCCCTGCACTTGCAGCCGTTTCTCCTCGCTTCCAAGCAAACGTATCTCGCGGGGAAGAACTCCGCAACATAACCGGTTCTAACATCGCAGAAGAACCGCCAGTAATGCCTAATAAAACATCACCACCCAACAAGTTTTCAAACCCAGTATCATCTAAGAATCCCGCATCAGATTCGGAACAAGTTTCATAAGCTGTATCTGAAGGACGATATAAACGGCGAGGACTGATCAAACTGACAACTTTTGAGCCAATTCCTTGACTTTTCAACTCTTCTGCTGCATCTAAAACAGGAATTAAAGTCATATCACCAATAACAGCAAAAACAACTGTTTTTTCTCCTGCAATTTCCTGCACGATAAAACCACCTTCTTTTAACCCTTTTCGGGTTTGTTCAAAGGTGCTGCGAATGGGTAAAGGAGACTTAGAAGCAGTAATGGTAATCCCCTTATTTTTAGTACCCAAAGCCCATTCATAACAGGCTTGAATGCTATTAGCATCACAAGGGAATAAAGGAAATATATTGCCATTCCGCATTAAAGCAGCAAAATAGTTTTCAATTTCCGGACGTTGATGGGTCCAACCATTGCGTCCTTGCTCTAATGCCCCTGCTGTGAATAAAGTAATGGTAGAAGGTGTAACATGGCGCAATTCTGCCATTGCTTGGGTAACAGTTTGCCAAATGGGTAAACCATTGATGGCAAAAGATTCATAAGAACACCATAAAGTCCGCGATCCAAATAATGCTAAACCTGCTGCCAAACCCGCACAAGCATCTTCGCTTAAAGGTTCGTAAACTTGTCCCTCTGGTTGTTGAAAATAGTCTTCATCAACGGTAGGATGAACGATTTTTAAAGCAATATTGACGTTATTAATTCCCGAAGCTGCATTCCCATCTGCATTGGTCAAAACAAAATTAGGATCGTTTTGTCCCACGTGACCAATTAAAGTACCCATCGCCGTTGTTGCAACTTTTTTATCTCCACCAACGGCATATTCTTCTAAGGGTAATTGTCCCAGATCGGTTAAAGGATATTCTGTTTCCGTAACAACGGTTTTTGCCGCAGGACCTCCCTGCGATCGCGTACAATTTGTTCGCACTAATTCCCATGCTTCCGGTGTTAATGCCCGCGCTTTCAAAGCCTCAACGATATAATCTTTTTCCGTAGTATCTCCAGGATAAAGGTTGTGGGATTTTGCGCCGCGTTTGTGAACTCCTGCCCCTTTCAACTGTTTGACAATTAAAACTGTTAATTCTCCATTTAAGGCACATTTTGCCGCCCGATCTGTTGCATCTAAAATAGCTTCCATAAATTCCAAACGTTTTTTGAGAGAGAATGCCGTACTATCAACATAATCTCCAGTTTGTTTCGCATCATCGTAATGCTTTGCATCCACTAGGAAGATTTCTTTAAAGCCATTTCCTCCCCAATATTCGATCATTTCATCATTGGTTTTAGTGGAAACCATGCTATGATGTTCTTGGGAATAGCCATTCCAGACTAGAATGGGCAGAAAGTTCGTGACTTTAGGATAGGCAGTGTTAAAGTGAGCCATACTACTCATGACATAAGGCTCACCTAAACCTCCATCCCCAATTGTAACGGGAAATAATGTTCCGGGATGTAACTTCGCACCAGCCATCGCGAAATGCTGTCCTTGTCCCAAAGGTCCTGCGGGGTTGAGAAGCCCTGGAATTTGCCCAGATAAGTGACCCAAAAGCCCATCGGTTTCCCGATAGCGATCGCGCATTTGCTGTACGGTTTCAATGCCCATCTCCTCCAAAGAGCGATCGAGGAACATCGTGCTGTAGAATCCAGGGGCGTGATGTCCGACTTCGGTAATAATATTTTTGTACCCCAAGAGAATTAAAGCGGCGATCGCATCGGCAATACTGGCAAACCCTCCAGGATGTCCCGAGGCTTTTGAAGCAGTGACTTGTAAGGTTAAATAGCGAAGGGCATCTGCCATCAGCATCGTTTGATAAACTGCAGCCGGATCGCTAGGGGAACTAATTGCAGTTTGTCCCTCCCCAATAGCAGGAGTTTTCCCGTACTTCTCAAACTCGGGTAAGGTTTCGCTAAAATGCTGAATTCCTTGACAAAATGCGGGAATTGCGGTAGCAACGGTCATATTGTAAGATTCCTCTTTGAATAGGCTATAACTCTTAAATAAATCTTACAGTTTGCTGGGATCAACAGCCATGAATGTATGCCTCGAGAGAGAATAAAACGATTAAAATTCCCCCTTGCTCATTAAGAAGAATAACGCGATCCAGGCACGACATAATCCCAAGTTGTTTGTTGAGTGGGATTGACAAAAATATCGAGAGTGGGTGCATATTCAATTAATTTTCCTACCCGATCGCCCCGAGAGTTAATTTCGACATTAAAAAAGGCAACGCGATCGGTAACTAATGCAGCTTGTTTCAAATTATGAGTAATCAGAATAATCGTGTAATATTGTCGCATTGTCATTAATAGATCATTAATCCGTCCCGCCGAAATTGGGTCTAATGCTGCGGTGGGTTCATCCATTAAAATGACTTCTGGATTTAAAGCAATAGTGCGGGCAATACATAATCGTTGTTGTTGTCCTCCCGATAAATCCAAGGCGTTTTTCTTGAGTTTATTTTTGACTTCATTCCATAAGCCAACGTGACGCAGAGATGTTTCTACGCGATCGTCAAGATTACCGCGATAACCATTCACTCGTAAACCGACGGCAATATTATCATAAATTGATTTAGGGAAAGGATTGGGGCGTTGAAAAACCATGCCGATGCGACGGCGAATTTCTACGGGATTCATCCGGCGAATACTTTGTCCAAAAAAGCGAATTTTCCCGGTCATGCGGGTTTCGGGGATGAGGTCGTTAAGACGATTAAAACATCTTAAAAATGTGCTTTTTCCACATCCTGACGGACCGATAAAACTGGTAATTTGATTTTTGTATATCTCTAAACTAATATTCTGCAAAGCGGGAATTCCGTGATAGGACACAGAAACATCTTCCGCTTGTAAAATAACTTCTGGCAAGATTTCAGAAGATTCTTGCTCAGATTTTGATGTGAATACGGGATTATTCATTGTTATTGCTTGTTGGTTATTCATTGATAATTTTTCAGGGTTTATTATTCGCTAATTCTCCTTTTTTTTTGCGATAAAAATCGCGCAATAAAACCGCAAAAATATTGATCGTAAAAACGATCGCGCCCAAAACCAGAATTGTTGCCGCCGCTAAATTGTGAAACTCTTTTTGCGGGCGGGCAATCCAGTAAAAAATCTGGGTGGTTAAGGTTGTAAAATTACTTTGCAAGTCCCCTAGAGAAAATTCTGGCACAAAGGAGATATAAGCCACTGCACCAACGGCAATGAGAGGGGCTGTTTCGCCAATAGCACGGGATAGGGCTAATAACATTCCTGTTATAATCCTTGGGAAAGCTGAGGGTAAAATTACATTGTGAATCGCTTGCCACTGGGTCATTCCCACGCCAAATGCCGCTTGACGTTGACTTTGGGGAACCGATCGCAATGCCCCTCGAGTGGTAATAATGACCAGAGGTAACACAATGGAGGATAAAACCAAAGCCGCCGAAAGCAAGCTGCGCCCTCCCGTGATGGGTTGCAATACCCTAGCAAATAAGGCCAAACCCAACAACCCGTAAATAATCGAGGGGACGGCGGCAAGATTGGCTAAATGAATCTCTAAAATGTGATTGAAGGTATTGCGAGGTAAATACTCTTCGAGGTAGATCGCCGCCCCAACGCCAATGGGAAAGGCGATCGCGGCGGTTAGCACCAATAGCCATAATGTTCCCACTAAAGCTGCATAAATCCCCGCATCTTCGGCATTACGAGAGGCAAAACTGGTCAAAAAGCTCCCATCGAGTACGGGAATACCTTGCAGTAGTACACTGGTGAGTAAAATAACTAAGACGATCGCCCCCACTAAAGTCGTGCATAAAGTCAGAGAAAGAAACAGGCGATCGTAACGTTGGCGACGAGTTAAGGCTTTTTCAAAGGATAAATGAGTATCGAGGGGGAAATTTAAGCTGGCGATCGCGCGACTTGATTCTCTGGAGGAATCACTCTCAACTTCGATAGAGGGAATGCTTAACCCTTTCATCATCTGTTCGTGACGGCGTACTAACCAATGCCCCAACCAGTTCAAAGAAAAGGTGAGGAGAAACAGGACAAAACCGACGGTAAATAAGGTATGGAAAAGGAAAGAATTGGCCGGAACATCTCCTAAGCTCACTTGAATGATAAATGCGGTGATACTTTCAACGGGAACGAGGGGATTTAAGGTTAAATTGGGATTTTGTCCCGCCGCAATGGAGGCGATCATGGTTTCTCCCAAAGCACGGGAAGTTGCCAGGGTAATAGCTGCGACGATCCCTGGAAAAGCGATGGGTAAAATCACTCGCAGGATGTTTTCCCGTTTGGTAAAGCCGAGGGAATACCCCCCTTCTCGCAATTCCATTGGCACATTTTCGATCGCATCTTCGCTAATAGAAGAGACAATGGGAGTAATTAAAATTCCCGTGACTAATCCCGCACTTAAGGCATTAAATCCTCCTAAATTGGGGATAAATTGCTGCAGTAAGGGGGTGACGAGTAAAACAGCAAAATAGCCATAAACAATGGTGGGAATGCCCGATAGGGTTTCCAGGGCTGGTTTGAGAATGCGCCGAACTTGTTGGGGGGCATATTCTGCCAGATAAATAGCAGCTAACAAACCGATGGGAACAGCCACAAAAGTTGCGATCGCGGCAATGGAAAAGGTCGCACTGGTGAGAACGAAAATGCCGAACTTTTGACTGGCAAAGAGGGGAGTCCATTGGGTATCGGTCAAAAATTGCCAAGGGGAGACTTCTTGGAAGAAAAAAGTGGCTTCGTACAGAAAAACACCCAAAATAGCCAAGGAAATTAAAACGGGAATTCCGGCGGCGATCGCTAAACCGACTTCAATAATACGCTCTCTCATGAACAAACCCACCAATAATCCCTTGTTAAAATGTTTAGGAGACGAATTGAGGGAAAAACGAGGATCATTCATAGAGTATTATAGCGATTGCTCTTTTTTCTGCGGTAAAGTAAATCACTGGATGTTGGTATAGCATAGGTTAAATTTGTTTTTCTCGATCCTGTAATTTTGAATACTTTTCTATCTTTCCAAAAAATCCCTAACTTTTCGGTTAACAATGGGTTAACTGATGTTAAAACGACAACACTCCAGAGAGAATTAGGAGGCAATAGCACCCTAGGACAGTAGTTCGTGATAGTTGGGATCTAATTTAATTAAAATAAGGAGTTCGGTATTCCGAACCCCCAAGCAGAAAAAAAGGGTTAACTTAAAAACAGTTAACCCTTATGATGTTTCGGAACGCAAATTGGAGACTACTGGATAACCAATTTAACATTGGCATTCTGTAAACCGCGTTGCTTGACTTCAGATAAGGTTTTGTTGACAGCGTACTTTTGATTGATGGAGTTGATCAACTCGGTCTGGTTGTGCTTTTTAGCAACACCCCAAAGGTCGGCAATCAAATCAAAGGTACCATCGCCATTGCGAGACCAACCGAGATCGTATTCGCCATCGAGAACGGCAACCAAGTCGGCGCGAACGCGCTGTCCGTTATAACCGCGAACGTCAGCATCGTCTTTAACGCTGATGCCCAAATCGCGCAAAGAGGTTTGGAGAATCGCAACATCGGAGATTTTGGTACGCAAGGTGCTGAAATGAGACATTTGGATTTCCTCTCGAAAAGGTAAACGACAGTGATATATTTGTGATGTGTTTTTGAGTTTGAGCTTGCCGTCAGAGTGGCTTCTGAAGGCAGCTTTTTTTTTGCTTGTTAGCGACTTGCTAACGTTAAACTACTAGCGATTTGCTAGTCTTTGCTCCCTTCAAAACGAGGGGAGAAAGCCTGTTAGAACTCCATGCGCTGGTATTCAGCCGTGGCGGTGGCGGCAGGTCTGGCACGCTGTCTGGCCCATTCTCGCAGCGCAGTTACCTGTTCCATCATGGTTCGGGACAGAGGTAGAGTGGCTTTGAGTGCCGCAATAATATCGATTTGTACGAATTCCCGATCTTGGGCGAATGCTTCGTACATGGCGGCGATAATTGCCTGCTCGATCTCTGCTCCGGAAAATCCGTCGGACATTGTAGCAAGTTGGGGAAGGTCGAAGCGTGCAATGTCATCCCGTCGCTTGCATAAATGAATTCTAAATATTTCTTCCCGTTCTTGTTGCGTGGGAAGGTCAACAAAAAATATCTCGTCAAAGCGTCCTTTGCGTAAAAATTCCCCTGGCAATCTTTCGATCCGGTTTGCTGTTGCCATAACAAACACTGGGGAGGTTTTTTCCTGCATCCAGGTTAGGAAGGAGCCAAAAATTCGGCTCGATGTACCGCCATCGGAGTCCGCAGAACCCGTCCCCCCTGCAAAGGACTTATCGAGTTCGTCAATGAAGAGAATGGCGGGAGAAATTGACTCGGCGGTTCTGAGGGCATTGCGTAAGTTGGCTTCCGATCGCCCTACCATTGAACCATCATACACTCGCCCCATGTCCAAGCGCAGGATGGGCAATCCCCAGAGACGCGATGTGGTTTTGGCGATCAAGGATTTACCGCAGCCTGGAACTCCTAAAATGAGCATTCCTTTCGGTTGAGGAAGTCCGTATTCTCTGGCTCGTTCGGTGAAGGCGTTAGAACGTTGGCGCAGCCATTTCTTTAACTCGTCTAAACCTCCGATCGCGTCAAGGGTTTCATCTTCTTCGATATATTCCAAGATGCCATTGCGTCGAATCAGTTGTTTTTTCTCTGAAAGAATAATGTCAACTTCTTCTTGGGTGAGACGACCGGCTTTAACATAAGCCTTGCGGTAAACTTTTTCGGCTTCGTCTTTGGTTAAACCGAGGGCCGCTCTGAGTAGTTTCTCGCGAACTTCTGTGGTAATACGACTCGTCTTGGTTTTATTGAGGTGGCGATCGAGAACTTTATTCAGTTCTGCCATATTGGGCAGGGGATAGTCAAGAACGACGACTTCTTTCTCGAGTTCAATGGGAATTTCTTGTAGGGGAGACATGAGAATGATAATTTTCTCAGTCCCTTTAAAGGAGGCGATCGCATCTCTTAATGCTCGCTTTACGCCTGGATCTGTAATAAAATCGTGTAAGTCTTTAAATATAAATAGTCCCGCCTGTTCCTGCTGAATCACCCATTTAATTGCGGCTTCTGGGGAGACAGTATTGTGTCGGGTTGAATTCCGCGCTTGATTCCGATCTGGGTTTGTCTGTTCGTTTCCACATTCCACCATCCCCTGGGTCATCGTCCAAACAAAAACCTGTTGGTGTTGGGTTTCTGTTCGAGCGATGCGGGCGATCGCCTGCTCTGCTCGCTGCTCCTCGGGAGTAACGAGATAAATTAGGGGATATTGAGCTTTGATGAGAATGCTTAATTCTTCTTTCATGGTGATTAACCCTTAAGTAATCGATCGCTCAACAATCAAACCCCTTGCGATCTAAAGAGATTTAGAAAAATCTCCAAAAATATTAGGCAATGAGAGTGAAATGAGATTCTAATAGGGCGAAATTATTTTCTAACAGAAAAACCCAATAGAAATAAAATAACAGGAAACTTTAACAAGGAACTAAGGTCTCCTCTTCCCGAGATTCAGAATGAGAATTGAGTTCTTCATTGAGTTCTCCATTGAGTTCTCCTCTAACCTGCTCGCGCATTTTCTCAACCGAGATTTCCTGGGAAATTTCATTAACGAGAACGCCAGCTTGGTTTTTTAAAGAAATCAATTCACCCTCTCTTTGAACGACAGGAGAGCGACAGTCGGGACAATGATAAACCTGGTGGGTTTGCCCTTGTTTTCCCTCCAAAGATTGGTTTTGTTCCTGGGTTTGTTCGATAACTTCCGGATGCTGCAAGTAAAAAAGAACGGCCTTTTCTACCATTGCGGACATCGATTCAATATCCACGGCGGACTTGATTTTAAGTCTTTGGTGGAGGTCTGGTGGAAGATAAAGAGTAACTTTGTGCTTGTCTTGCATCTCGTGCTTGTTTTGTTTTTACCCGGGTATGTTGTGCCATCTTAATTGCCTTTTTGGGAAACTGTCAAGATGCCAAGCCAGTATGACAGCATTATTGTAATATTTGTTTACAAAGCGGGGAGAAATGAGGGGAGATTCATCCGGTAAATAAGTCGCTAAAGCCTTGTCTGCGGCGTTTTGGGGATTCTGGGGCGATGTAACCCCAGAGACTTTCCCAGTAAAAGAAGGAAACACCAGCAAAATGGCGATCGCGGACTTCTCGAACTTGTTCTTGAATGGTATTCATAGGGACGGGCTTGGAGACGACCCCGCTTAGAATGCCAATACTGACGGGGATATGTTGTTGGGCGAAACGGACTGGGGGTTGAGAGAGTTCGTTAATGAAGCCCTGGCGATCGCCACGATAGACTTGCAGGACTAATTCATCAATCAGACCTCGAGCAATCCAAACTTGCCAATTTTGTAGATAATTTGTATAGGAATAGCTTTGAGAATTGGGAGACAGAGAAATAAGACAATCGGGTTTTATGGCTTTAACTTCCTGATAAATTTCTGTTATCAACTCAGTAACTTTGTTTGCTCTCCACCCCATCCAACGCGGGTCGTAAGGGTTGCTGGGGGGTAATTTACCCTGATGTTCCTTTTGATAGATTTGCAGGGTTAAATCGTCGTAGCCCATTTCTACGGGTATCCCAAAATGATCGTCGATCTGAATGCCGTCAACATCATAATTTTGGACAACCTCTAAAATCAGTCCTTTGATAAACTTTCTCACTTCTGGATGTAACGGGTTTAACCACACCTGACGCATGGAAAATAAATTATTGAACCACTCAAAGGACTTTTTGGGTTCTTCGCTATCTTGAAAAGCATCGCGATATTCTTTTCGCTGTCGATCTAAGGTTTGCGTAAACCAGTCGGGATGACGTTTAGCTAAGACTGAACCTTGAGGAGTCATCAAACCATATTCAAACCAGGGAATAACCTTAAATCCTTGTTGATGTCCTCGGGTTACGACCTCTTTGAGTACATCGGAACCCAAGTGCATGAGTTTGAGGAAAGGTTCGCGATCGCGTCCGGTTGCTGCTTTGGCGATCGCACTGGGATAAAACGTATCTCCTCGATTCCAAACGACGGGATAGAGAGTATTAAAATGCAATTGCGCCAATGTATTAACAGCGCGTTGTATACCCCAAGGGAAAAAGAGTACGCCGCTATTGACATTGGTTAGCCAAACACCACGAACTTCCCCCGCATCTATTGGTAAAGGACGCGGAGAAATAGGGGCATTCAAGAGGGCGATCGCCAAACTCGCAATCAGTCCCAAGAGTAAACCGTTTTTAAACCAGTCCCAAAATTGAAGTTGCATCTATCTCTAGAGAGAAATTGTTTATTTTGAAGCAAAGATTTTCCACAAGAATCCTTAATTTAGAGGATTTACGCAACTAGGGAGCGAGACGCTCCCACTCCCGTATTCTCTCGTTTTAGGTTAAATTGCTTGACTCTCGGAAAAAGTTACGGGAAACTTAACAAAATATTGAGGCGAGTTGTTCCATTAATACGAAACTTTGTTAAGATTCTTGAAATATTAATACTGTTTCGCCGAAAAATGGGTAAGACAAAAAGAGAACTGCGATCGCATTTTTCCCCCTATTCTCTATCTGCATTTTGGAGGAGCAACCCCCAGCGATGAGCATGGAAACCCTAGAGTTTATTATTTATCCAGACGGTCGCGTACAAGAGAAAGTCACGGGAATCCTGGGCAAATCTTGCGCGGAAGTCACTGCGGCGATCGAGGCTCAACTCGGTCGGGTCATGTCTGTGGAAAAAACTTCAGACTATTACGCCCTCAAGCAACAGGGGAAAGTCTCTGATTCTGTTGCAGCAACTAATCCCCAAACGACTTGGACGGATTGGTAAGGTCACAAAATGAGCAAGGGGACGCAAGCAAACCAAATGGGGTGCAAGCAATCCAGATTGGGCGCAAGATTGGGCGCAAGCATTGGGCGCAAGATTGGGCGCAAGATTGGGCGCAAGATTGGGCGCAAGCATTGGGCGCAAGCATTGGGCGCAAGCATTGGGCGCAAGCAAACCAGATTGGGCGCAAGCAAACCAGATTGGGCGCAAGCATTGCGCCCCTACATAAAATTCTGATTTCAATTATTCATTAAGGAACTTTACAATATGTCTCATTTCAGCAATATCAAAACCCAAATTCGCAATCTTGTTTCTCTCAAAGCGGCTTTGACTGACTTGGATATTGAGTGGAAAGAAGGTCCCGAAACTGTTCGGGGTTATCAAGGTAAAACTCAGAGTGCTGAAGTTGTCGTAGAACAAGAAAACAACTACGACATCGGTTTTAGCTGGAATGGGGAAGAGTACGAAATGGTTGCCGATCTGCAATACTGGCAACAGCCTTTATCTGTGGAAGGTTTTATTAAGCAGGTGACTCAGCGTTATGCTTATCACACCGTTGTTGGCGAAACGGAAAAACAAGGGTTTCAGGTAGCGCGAGAGCAGAAAAATGAAGATGGTTCTATTTGTTTGGTTGTCCAGCGCTGGAGTGCTTAAATGAGCGATTTCGATCCTACTCAAGAGAGATCGGGTTTTGAACCGGAGTTGGGGGGCATTTTTCGAGATGCTCCCGATCGCACGGGTTTTGAGCCAGAATTAGGCGGGAAACTGCGAGAGAAGGGGGTTTACGTCGATGAGGTCACTTGCATCGGTTGTAAACACTGCGCCCATACGTCTCCGAATACTTTTTATATTGAGCCGGATTATGGACGGGCGCGGGTGATTCGTCAAGATGGCGACTCGGAGGACAGCATTGGCGAGGCGATCGATACTTGTCCGGTGAACTGCATTCATTGGGTAGATTACACGGAGTTGAAGGAGTTAGAAGCAGCACGAAAATATCAAACAATTCCTATTGCGGGTTTTCCTGTTGATGCTTCGATTTCGGCTGTACAGAACCGACTCCGACGGGAACAAGAACTTAAGCAAAAGGAACAGAAACGCAAAAAGGCGATCGGTGAATAAGAACTCTTTAAGAAATGTTGAGGCTGGTTGATATCAGTCTCTTTTTGTTTGTTTATTTTTATAGCAATATATTTGGAAGCATGGCAAGCAGAAGGTGAACCGATCCCCGAACCTCGTTTGCTTCAAATTGCCTTAAGAATATCGCTTTTCCGCAAACAATTCTCATGGTAAAAGGAAAGACCTGAAACCCTTGTTTTATAGTAACTGAAACCTGAATTGTTCCCTCATTCCCTTATCATTCCCTTCTCAGAATGATAAGTTAGGCTAGCATCAGATCGAAAATCTATACTTTTATTGCATCTTCTCATGCAGTTTCCTCAATGGCCGCGCCAGGCTGCGAACCACTTTAGACAACGCTTTGATGTTCATTCCCTGCAATTTCAGCTTACCATTGGCATTGCAGCCATGTCCGTAGTGGGCATTAGTAGCGTAACATTGGGCATTGCTTGGAAACTCGATTATTTAATTATCTCTTCTCATAAGAAACAAGTCGAACAATTAGCAAAACGCTTTAGTGAAAGTGTAGAAATTTATAGCGAAATGATGAGCGTAGATGAGGCAATTGAGAGAGCGATCGCCTATCTTGCGACGGAAGAAAACTCTATTTGGGTTGTGCGTCCCGATGGTACGATCGCACGATCGCCGAGTCTAGCACGAGGAGGACAAGAGCGCTTACTTTTAGTTGCCGATCGCCAAGCAACCCCTATCCCGAAAGTATTTCGCATTCGAGAGAGTTATTGGGCTATTTGCGCGGGGGATTTGCAAGTGGACGCACACACTGTCGGAACAATAAACATTGCTCGCAATATTACCGTAGATCGGCAGATGTTTCGTAAGCTACTTTGGACTCTTTCTTCGGTTAGCGCGATCGCCATTGGAGTCATTACTATTGCGATCGCCTTTTACATCAAAAAATCCCTGCAACCTCTACAGAAATTCAGCCAACTCACCGCTAGTTTTTCCGCAGAACAGTTAGGGAAAGAACAACTTTATCTCGACTCTGCACCCAGCGAACTACACCAACTGGAAAACGCCTTCAATCAAATGCTTGAGCGTTTTCACGAATCCTGGGAACACCAACGGGAATTTGTCAGCGATGTTTCTCACGAGTTGCGAACTCCTCTCACTATTGTTTCTGGATATTTACAAAGTACCTTGCGGCGCGGCAGTAACTTAACCGATCCTCAAAAAGAGGCCTTAACTATTGCATCTTCAGAAGCCGATCGCACGGTACAATTGCTAGAAGACCTACTCGAACTCGCCCGTGCTGATAGCGGACACCTGCACTTTCGCAAAGAACCCGTTTTCCTCAATGATTTTGCCTCAGAAGTGGTTGAGATGGCGAAACAATATAACCCCGATCGCGCGATCGAGTTTGAAAATAGCCCCGAATTGATCGAAGTCTGTGCCGATTTTAATCGCCTCAAACAAGTGTTATTAAATTTAATCGATAATGCAGTCAAATATTCCCCCAGCGATCGCCCTGTAACAGTTACGGTTTCTCGCGATAAAGATCGCGGTATTATTCAGGTGCGCGATCGCGGTCCTGGGATTCCTCTTGCTCAACAAACCCGCATTTTCGAGCGCTTCTACCGTCCCGATGAGGCTCGATCCCGCACGACGGGAGGAACGGGTTTAGGATTATCCATCGTTAAAACTCTCGTTGAAGGGATGGGAGGAATGGTTTCTCTGCGTTCTAAGCAAGGAGAAGGCAGTATTTTTATGGTTAACCTGCGATTAATTGATAGTAATCTCAAAAAAGTTCAACAAATAAAATAAAATAAAATAGAGGTGCAAAAAAATACACCTCCATGTTTTTTTTGATAAACTTAGATTTTCCGAGAATAATACTCAACTACAAGGAGTTCGTTAATCTGGAGGGCAATCCATTCGCGATCGATAATTCCATTCACTTTCCCGGTCATATTTTCCTTGTCGTATTCTAGATGACTGGGAATATTTGCTAAACCAGGAAATTCCATGTTGGCTTGTACCAAACGGCGAGAACCATCACGATTTCTCACTTTAATAACATCCCCTGGGCGACACTGATAGCTGGGAATATCTACCCGGCGATCGTTGACCATAAGATGGCCGTGGTTGACCAGTTGCCGCGCACCGGGGATCGTTCCCGCCATACCGAGACGAAACACGGTATTATCGAGACGCATCTCCAATAATTGCAATAACTTTTCCCCCGTGGACCCGGTAGCGCGACGTGCCTGTAGCATATAGCGCATTAACTGCTTTTCCGAGATACCATAGTTAAAACGCAGTTTTTGTTTTTCTTCGAGACGAATAGCGTATTCCGATCGCTTGCGTCGGTTTTGGCCGTGTTGTCCGGGGGGATAGGCGCGACGTGCGGTTTTTCGGGTTAAGCCTGGGAGTTCTCCCAAGCGTCGTGTAATCCGCAAACGCGGTCCTCTGTAACGAGACATTTATTTTCTTACTCCTGTTAGATTTGAAATTTCAGGCTTGAAGTTCGCTTTTGAGGGCGATCGGGTGTTGGTGGCTTTGCACCTAAATTTTTTACCCGAACTTACTATCATACCTCAAAACGGTTGCGCGATCGCCTCCTAGATTGAAAACTCCCTCGCGATCGCAATAACTTGTAATCTGAGAAAATGTAATAAACTGTTACAGTAAAGAGGGAAAAAGAGAATTTCTGAACAGCCCGATAGTAAACTGGTAGTATGCCCAAAATATCAATCCCAACCCCTCCAGAAAGCAAAATTCTGAAAGGGGTTCAGCCAAAACACAACCCAGTCAACAACAAGCAAAAGAGGAATAAATTGTCAATCTCAATTGTCAATTCTATCAATTCTTCCGGATTGCAAAAATTTAAGGACCCCCATAGAAAAAATCATAATGAGAGGTACAAAATGTTACATTTTCTTTACATTCTAGCTTTTACAGTCATTGCCTTTGTTGCGATCGGAAATTTGATTCGCAATCTCTTTACATTGGGTCGAGAATCTAATCGCAGCCTCCCCCATCTAGGCTTAGAAAATAACACATCTAATACATCTACGCCTCAGCCTGCAACTCGTAGGGCTTCTATTACCCATCCGGAATTGTTTGATAGTAATGGTAAACCCATTAACGAACCCTTATTAGTCATGCGATCGGTTGATGTAGAAGAAGCGAGAGAAAAACTTGATGCGCTTTATCGTTCTTCTCCCGGTGTAAATGAGAATGAAGGATAATGAATCATCCCTCTTTATCGCCTAAATTCCGCACTTCAAAATATGTTTGAATATTGATTAAAAATAAAGGAGTGCGGGTTCTGGGTGATAATTATAAAGCAAGAGTACATAAAAAAAATATGGTGCAAACTTTAGCAATTGAGAGAAATCTTAAAACCTTAAGGCAACTCCAAAACGAATTTGCTTTGAGTCGAACCGAAAAAGATGAATTTTTCCCAGAATGGTATCGGGATTTAGCCAAACTGACTACAAACGAGATAAATTGTTTAGATGAAATTAAAGAACAGTATTTGTATCAATTAAGTCAAGGAAGATTAGGAGAGGAAACAATTAAATTGATTGTCTTGTCTCCACTACTAAAATTAGCTGGCTTTTACGATCCACCCTTTCAGTTTCGTGCCGAAGAAACGATTCAATTAACAATTGAAAGTCAGGAAATAATTTATCGAGGTAAAATTGATGCCCTTGTCCTTCAAGATCGGCTTTGGATCGTTGTTATCGAATCAAAAGAAACCAGTTTTTCCCTTGAATTAGCAATCCCACAAACATTAGCTTATATGTTAGCCAATCCGCAACCCGATCGCGCTGTTTTTGGCATGATAACCAATGAAGGGAATTTTATTTTCTTAAAATTGGAGCATCAACCCTCACCCCAATATGAAATATCCGATCTCTATTCTCTCTTACCTCGTCAAAATCGACTTTATCCTGTTTTACAAATTTTGAAAGGTTTTGGCGATCGCATGAAAACAAACTAAAAAAATTCCTTACATCTCAGTTTTGCAAAAATGCGCGATCGCAGTACAATTCAGAAAGTTTCAGCATTAATTCTTTCCTTTTGATTCATGGTTGTCCTGCTCAAAAACACCTCATCCCATCAAGATTTAATCGTTACACCACCGACAGAAGGGATATCTTTACACGGTAGCGTAAAAATTCCAGGAGATAAGTCGATTTCTCATCGCGCCCTGATGCTAGGGTCCATCGCCCAAGGAAAAACAACCATTCAAGGATTATTGTTAGGAGAAGATCCCCACAGTACCGCCGCTTGTTTTCGCATGATGGGGGCGACGATTTCCGAGTTAAATGATACAGAGGTGAGCATAGAAGGGATCGGTTTGGGCAATTTGCGAGAACCTAAAGGAGTTTTAAATGCGGGAAATTCGGGAACGACATTGCGGTTAATGTTGGGATTATTGGCTTCTCATGGCGATCGCTTTTTTACGGTAACGGGAGATGATTCCCTGCGATCGCGCCCCATGTCCCGCGTCGTCAAACCTCTCGCCCAAATGGGGGCGACGATCTGGGGGCGAGAAGATAACGCCTTTGCACCTTTAGCCATTCGCGGACGACAATTACAGGGCATTCATTATCATTCTCCCATTGCCTCCGCCCAAGTCAAATCCTGCCTTCTTTTGGCGGGTTTATCGGCGCAAGGAAAGACTACTATTACAGAACCCGCCCTCTCTCGGGATCACAGTGAACGGATGTTAAAGGCTTTTGGGGCGGAATTAAGCGTCGATCGCGAAACCAATAGCGTTACAGTGGTTGGGCGATCGGGTAGTTTACAAGGGCAAAATATCATCGTACCAGGAGATATTAGTTCGGCGGCATTTTGGCTAGTAGCGGCGGCGATCGTGCCAGGTTCGGAATTATTGATTGAGAATGTCGGCGTAAACCCAACCAGAACAGGAATATTAGAAGTTTTGGCCATGATGGGTGCAGATATCGTACAGGAAAATGAACGCCTCGTGACTGGGGAACCTGTGGCCGATCTGCGAGTGCGTTACGGTAAGTTAAAGGGGTGCGCGATCGCCGGAGATATCATTCCTCGTCTCATCGATGAGATTCCCATTTTAGCCGTCGCAGCGATGTTTGCAGAAGGGACAACGACGATTAAAGATGCAGCAGAATTGCGAGTCAAAGAAAGCGATCGCCTGGCGGTGACAGCTTCGGAATTGAATCGCATGGGTGCAAAGATAACTGAACTCCCCGATGGTTTGGAAATTACCGGAGGAGTGACCTTAACGGGTTGCGAAACTGATAGTTATACGGATCATCGCATTGCGATGAGTTTGGCGATCGCGGCACTTGCAGCCAAGGGGACAACCACAATTCATCGGGCTGAGGCGGCTGCAGTTTCCTATCCAAATTTTGTTAGCACCTTAGAAAAAATTATACAATAGTTTATATTGCATCGATGCGTTTGTCGGCTTGCTGTCCGAGGATTTGCCCGATCAAAGAGCTAATTTGTTTTTTAGGGCTGCGATCGCAGGACAGGGTTTTTTCATCTGAAGATTATCTGCTGATTGTCCATTAAAAACACTCCAACGAAAGGGACCTTTTTTCGCGGCTGACATCCAGAGTAATCGTTTTGCTCGCGTCATGGCAACATAAAGTAAGCGATATTCTTCGGCTTTTTTTAACTGATTGGCTTCTTCCCATGCTTGCAAAGGTGGAGCAAATGAGGTTATTTTATCAGCTTCTCCTAAAGATTCTAAATGGGCATTATGAACAGCAGTACGAATTTGAGCGCGGGCGACTCCATCTAAGGTAAAATCTCCTAAAAACTTACTCGCTGTCGGTACCCAAGGGAACCCCGGAATGATATCTTCGTGCAGGAAAGGAATAAAGACATAATCCCAATCCAATCCTTTTGCTTTGTGCATGGTAATAATAGTTAATTGACCCGAACGAGTATAAAGATCGTCTGATTCTTCTTGGACTCCTTCAAAACGTTCGGAAGCAACGATTTCTTGTAAGGCTTCAATAATCGCTTTCAGAGATTTATTACCGAGGGTTTGTTTAATGGCTCTTTCGGCTAATTTCTGCACGGTTGCTAATTCCGATCCTGTATATTTCATGGTCATTCCTAAAAAAGAAATGAGATGATAGGAGGGCAATTCTAAACGGGCGCGAAGGAGATTATTACAATATCGTCTTGCATTTTTTACGTGCTGTTTTTGGGGTGGATCGAGAGGAGTAGGATAGAGAAATTGTTCTGGAGAAGCGGCTAAAGCGTTGAGGTCTTGGGTAGCAATAAGGTCACGTTGTTCGAGGATTTCTAATGCTCCTTTGAGATTATCTGGAGAATGGGGACGATCTAAAAATGCTAACAATTTGAACATTTCTGCGGGAATTTTGGAATGACGTTCCATTTCTCCCACTTCATAAATATTAAAATCTCGATCTTTTTGCAGAGGCTTAAGTTTTTCAGCGAGGAAATGTGCTTGGCGATTTTCTCGGACTAAAATGGCGGCGTTATGTTGGGGATTTTGAGATAATAAGGCGATCGCGCGTTGGCCAAGTTCTTCTACAGTTTGATAAACATCATCGGGAGTATAAATTTCTACCCCTTTTCCGGTGGCGATCGGGTTGGCATCGGGTTGAGGATCGTCGGGATCGACGGGGTGAATATTTTGCCTTCTGAAGGGGAGAAGTAAGTTATTTTGTTTTCTCTCTTTTTTCTGGTTTTCTTCCCTCCATAATTGGTTCGTCCAGTTCAAAACAAAGTTCGCGGACTGTAAGATAATAGGGCTACTACGTCCCGATTGATCCATTGTTGCCAGATTGCCCTGGCGATCGCACAGATCGCAAAAATGATTAAAATAAAGGGGATCGGCTGGAGTAAAAGTCGAGTTAATGGCTTGGTTGGGATCCCCCACACGAACGAGATTAACTTGGGATGAGTCGGGAGAAGTTGCCAGAATTTGCAATAATTGCGTCTGTAAGGGGGTTGAATCCTGCGCTTCGTCTTCAAATACCCCAAAGACTTGTTTTTGCCATAATTGACAGATTGCGGGGCGTTTTAACACCCGTAAAGCTGCTAGAATCATGTCATCGTAGTCAATGAAATCCCGCGATCGCATAATCTTCTCATATTCATCGTAAATCCCCGCAGCAACGGCTAAAGTTGCATAAGGATCCTCCAATTCTTGACTTACTCGCCATAAATCATCGGCTAGAAAACCCGAACTTTTTGCCTCATGAATGACGGTACTCGCTAAACTCGGTAATACTTCCGTTCGCAATACCGACTGACGGCGCAACCGTTCCGTTTCTTCCCCATCAAAACTGACTCCTTCCAAAAGCAGTTGATAGCGTTGAAAATTCTTGCCGATCCACTGTTCTACGGCACCTTTTAAGAGGCGATGGCTTTGGGTAGGAGTAATCACCGTAGAGGTGTCTAAATTCAACCCAGAGGCTTCAGGATGGCGCGAGGCGATATGTAATGCCAACCCGTGTAAAGTATGAACGACAAAACTACCTTGGGGTAATTGTAGTTTTTGCAGATTTTCGCGAATTTTGTTTTTGATACTGGCTGCAGCAGAACGGGTAAAAGTGACGACGATTAGTTGTTTGCGGGGATGCAGTTGATGGCGAACGATCGCCAGGGCGGCACCGACTGCCATACTATGGGATTTTCCCGCCCCCGGTACCGCCGAGATAGCCAGTTCTCCTCCCTCCCATTCGGCAATATTAAGCTGTCCCGGTCGCAAGCCATTATATAGTTCTTTCATTCTGACAAAAAAAGAAGATGAGATCGCGATCGCCTGAAAATTGATAGCACTAAAAAAAGCTCAATACATCCGATGTAAAATGTATTCAGCCAAATCTCTCAGGGCTTGAGAACATTCTGAAGGTTTAAAGGTTGTCAGATGTTCGATCGCTTGGCAAGAATGATATGCTGCCAGTTGCCGCGATTTTTCGATCCCCTCGCTTTCTTTAACCAAGGCGATCGCCGTCTCTAAATCCCCTTCTTCGCTAAATTCTCGCTCAATTAAAGTCGTAATATAAGGATTTTCTTCCATAGCATACAATACAGGCGCTGTCAAGTTCCCACTGGCCAGATCGGAACCGGCAGGTTTGCCCAAGATATCACTCGAAGCCGTAAAATCTAAAATATCATCAACAATTTGAAAAGCCAAGCCAAAATGACGACCGTAATGATAAATATCTCGCGTAATTTCGTTGGTCGCATCGCTCAATAATGCCGCAGATTTAGCACTATTCGCCATTAAAGATGCCGTTTTATAATAACTCTTCTCTAAATAAGATTCGAGGGATATATCAGTATCAAAGCGATTCAGACTTTGCTGAATTTCTCCTTCGGCAAAATCGCGAATCACCTCAGAGAGCAATTTTACCACTTCAAGATTATCTAAATTAGCCAAATACCAAGAAGATTGAGCAAATAAGAAGTCTCCTGCTAAAACAGCAATACGATTACCAAAAAGACTATTAACCGTTGCAACCCGACGACGAGTATCGGATTCATCCAGCACATCATCGTGAACTAAGCTGGCAGTATGAATCATCTCGGTAATTTCTGCAAGCCGACGATGGCGAGGGGTAATCTCTTGGTCTAACATTGTCCCTCGAGCCACCAATAGGACGATCGCGGGTCTTAATCGCTTGCCTCCAGCCCCAAACAAGTGTTCTGCTGCCGCACTCAGGATGGGGTGTTTTGCGCCGATCAGTTGTTTTAAGTTGTTCGCTAAAATTCCAAGGTCAGCATCGACTGGGGAAAAAAGAGATGTTACTGAGGTCATTTTTTTGCCGTGTCTGGCTAAATTTAAAAAACTTTACATACTTTTTAACATATTTTAACTTAAAAAGGAGTTTTCCCAAGGAAAGGCAAAAGGTAGAATTTTCTTTTTGGCTCAATTTTTGTTTATCGAGCTTTGCCCTTAATCTCATAACAAACCCACTAAATGTAGAGGTCCATTACCCGTAATTAATTCGATCGCCAGTACCAAGAATCCTAGCATGGCCAAGCGACCGTTCCAGACCTCTGCTGCTGTTGTCATGCCCCATTCCCACTTTTCTGGGGGATAAAGTTTAACTTTTTTCTCCATGCGTTTTGCTTCAGCAAAGGTTTGAGGTGGATTGGCGAGAGCATCTATCACTAAAGTCTTTAAGGATTCGATAAAAAGCGGATGGGTATTTAAAGCAGGAACTCGACCAAAGTTTTTGATTCCCGCTTCTTCAGCGATTTCTCGATATTCAATATCAATTTCTTGCAGGGTTTCGATATGTTCGGAAACAAAACTGATCGGTACGACGACAATCTCTTTAATACCCTCTTCTCCCAAAGTTACTAAAGCATCTTCCGTATAGGGTTTGAGCCATTCTACCGGTCCGACGCGACTCTGATAAGCGAGGGTATGAGGATTAGGTCGATTTAAGGTTTCCATAATCAAGCGGGTACATTCTTCGATTTCGTGCTGATAGGGATCCCCAGCTTCTTCAACATAACTGACTGGGACTCCGTGAGCGCTGAAGAAAAGATGAACGCGATCGGGATGAGAAAATTTATCTAATTCCCCTGCAATTAATTCTGCCATTGCTTGCAGATAAAAGGGTTGATCGTACCAAGAAGAAATGACGGTATAACGGATTTTAGCCAGTTGAGGGTCTTCTTGCCAAAGGCGATCGAGCAGTCGAAACGATGACCCACTCGTACTAATAGAAAACTGAGGATAAAGGGGAAGAATGACCAACTCTTCGATCGCATCTGCTTCGATCTGCGCGATCGCATCTTCCGTAAAAGGATGCCAATAACGCATACCTACATAAATTTTAGCATTGCATCCCTGTTCTCTTAATTTTGCCTGTAATGCGACTCCTTGTTCTTCTGTAATTTGTCGCAGGGGCGATCCACCGCCAATCTGTTTATAATTCGCTTGGGAAGTATCCGTGCGTCGTGTCGCAATAAACCACGCTAAGGGCTTTTGCAACCAAGGAAAAGGCAAGCGGATGATTTCGGGATCGGAAAATAGATTAAATAGAAACGGGCCAACGTCTTCGAGTTTGTCTGGCCCTCCTAAGTTTAACAACAATACACCTATACTATTATTTGTAGCCATAACAGTTTTCTAACTTTTTTCAGATTCTTTACCAAGTGTAACAATATATGTTGTTTCTTCGTTAACCTAAAGACAAGGAAATTGGCACTAGCAAGGAGTTGCAAATTTTGGCCACAATTTTTAGATCCCTCAGCTATCGATACCAATGGTTATATGACAGTATTACTCGCCTTTCAGCTTTAGCGGTGGGTGGAGAGGCACGTTTTCGTCAATTGGCTTTGCAAGGTTTACCGATTAAGCGGGATACAGACATTCTCGATTTATGTTGCGGTGCGGGTCAAGTGACGCGGTTTTTAGTGGGTTTGTCCGATCGCGTCACGGGTTTAGATGCGTCTCCAAAGGCGATTCAACGTGCCAGTGAAAATGTGCCTCAAGCAAACTATATTGAGGCTTTTGCGGAAAAGATGCCTTTTGAGGATTGTACATTTGATCTTGTTCATGTTAGCGCCGCTTTGCACGAGATGAATCCCGAACAATTTCAGCGCATATTAGAGGAAGTATATCGTATTTTACGACCGGGCGGAATGTTTGCGATCGTTGACTTTCATCAACCCACCAATCCTATTTTTGTGCCTGGTTTGGCGCTTTTTATGTGGTTGTTTGAAACAGAAACAGCGTGGCAATTGCTGCAACGGAATTTAAGCCAAGAATTGGAGAATATTGGGTTTCAGAGATGCGATCGTACTCTTCATGCGGGAGGCAGTTTACAAGTTGTTCAGGCAAGGAAGAAGTTTTAAATTTTAAAGATAATTTTTAAAGACTAAACAGTTTTTTGACTCGATTGCGAACCCAGTCTACAACATTGTTATTATCGTCTTTTTCATCGAGTCCCATATCCTGTAATTGTTTGCGTCGTTCGGATAATTCTTGCTGGTGTTTGCTTAACTCTTTAACAATATTCTCAGCCAACTCTAAATTTTCGCGCAGTAGCCTTTTAAAGCCGCTATTATTAATAACAAATAAAATAGTATCTTTCTTGGCGATTACTGTCGCAGTACGAGGAATGCCTAACATTAAAGCTAACTCGCCAAAAAATTTACCTGTTTCTAATGTTGCCAAATGCTTGTCAATTTTTTGGGCATAAACATCGACTGAACCGGATAAAATAATATAAAACGCATCCCCTGGATCGCCTTCTCGAAACAGTACATCTTCTTGTCGCAAGCGCTTGCGATAGCCAATTTCAATCAATTCTCTTAGTTCTAGATCGGTAAAGCCTTGAAAATAAACTACCTGCTTCAATAAATCGCGAATAGAGAGTGCTTTGGGAGAAGATGGAGGAGGCGATCGCATCTCATCTCCTGCCGATCGCAGCGATCGAGAGGGATGAATGATAGGGGAAAGAACTTCAGGATTTCGTAACCATAAATCTTGCTGAGGAAAAGGAACATTAATGCCTTGGTGTCGCAAACTATCTTCAATTAAAAAGTTTAAGGTACTTTTAACATAGGGTTCGCGATCGTAACCTCGAACCCACACCCGCAATTCAAAGTTTAAAGCATGATCTCCAAAATTTCTAAAAAGAACGTGAGGAGAAGGATCATGGAGAACATTGGGTTCATTATAAGCAGCATTTAATAATGCTTCCGTTACTAACACAGGATCGCTATCATAGGCAACCCCAATAGGAATATGAATGCGTCCTAAAGCATCTTCATAATTCCAATTAAGAACGCGATTTTCCACTAACTGACTATTAGGAACAATAACATCTCCACCTTCCCGAGTCCGAATTACCATCGATCGCAAAGAAATTGTTTTCACATATCCGGAAAGATGGTCAAATTCAATAAAGTCACCCACTTTAACTTTACGTTCCAATAACAATGTTAAACCACTAACGGAATTTTTGGTAAAATCTTGTAAACCAAAACCAATTCCTACCCCAAAACTGCCCACAATCACCGCAAGAGATTCAAATTTAAAACCTACACCTTGTAGTAGAATAACAAAAGCAAGACAGCCAAACCCATAGCTAATAAGAGTTGCGATCGCTTCTCGATTACTGGCATCTAACTTTAAAGGTTTGAGCAATTTTGCCTTCAACAATCGACGGAATAAACGGACGCAAAAGAAAACAACAATTGAAGCTAAAAGTAATTGAAAAATTGACCCAAGACTTAGATCAGACTCGGTGCCAAAGAAGGGGGTTTCAAAAATATTTTTGAGGCGATGGTAAAATAGTTCGACAAAAGAGCGCATTATAAATTAACAATCCGTGAATATTGAATGAGATTAGTTGTTTCCGTACCATGTAATCGGCAAAGGTGGTATAGTCAGTAAACGAGAATAGTCAGTTTGGGTTTCTGTGTCGAGAACTGTTTCGACTTGATTATAGATTGCTTCAGCCTCTTCAAAAGAATTACCAATACTGGTTAATCCTAACTTACCAAATTCCGATAAAGCACCCATCAAATGAAAAACCGTCCCCGTCTTCGTGCTACTGTCAAAATGTAAGCGATGACGGGTAATAATATCCATTAAATCCCCTGGTAATAAACCCCGATAACTGGATTTTTGTAGATTATCCGATGCAACATAATATTTCTCCCGATCTTGACTGTGAAAGAGTCCTGTTTTAGTTCGATATTCCCCATTTGTTAATAATTTAAGTGCCATAAAAGGATGAGTCGTTCCCCCTTTACGCAGATTAATTTCTATGGCATAAATTTGCCACTCTGGGTCGCGATCGCGCTGTCGAACTGCAACAAAATCAACGCCATACCGTTCCATTGCTCCTTTTGCTGCTAAAACTTTCCCGATTTTAACCCCTAATTCTTGCAGTTGCAAGCGATAAACTGCATCGGCTGGGAAACGACAACCTAGGTAAATTTGTCCGTCGGGACCGCCGAGAATTTGGTCGTGGGTAGAGAGAATTTCGACGTTTCCCGATGGGGTAATATAACCTTGAAAACTTGGCGATCGCTTCTCTTCTCCTTCAATATACTCTTCAACAATTGCGCCTAATTCTGGCAGGCGACTGGAAAATTTTTCCCAAGTTTCATCCTCAGCTTGAAAACGGAGATGAGGGAGGCGATCGCGCAAGGCTTCTCCGGCTTGTTTTAAGCTCGTTTGGCGAGGAGAATGAGAAGAAATGGGGGTTAAGTCCAAAAGCGCATTTCCTTCCCCAGAAAAGCCTTCATTGAGTTTAATGACAATCCGTTTTAAATCTGGCTTTCGTTGCCATAATGCCGCCGCTTTCGCCAGTAAATCCTCCTCATTCTCCACAGAAAGACTACCATCAGGATGAGCAACTTCTGCCATTGCAAAAATTTCCCGGCTGCCACTTTTTGAACCCCAATAGAGTAAATCTGGACAAGATGCTAACAGGGGAATTCCTAATTTTAAGGATAATTCTTGTTCTAATAAAGAAGAATTAAAACAAACCATATAAGACCGATCTAAGCGCATAGCTTTGCGAATGCGACCGATCAAGCGAGGACGTTCTAAAATCTTTTGAGATAAGGGTTTTAAGGATGAATCGTAGGTGGAAAGGAGCAGTAAACGAGCGCGGGCATGAGAGAAAGGAATACCAGGTAATAATTGTAAATAATAGTCAATAACTGCGGGAGAAAGCGGTTGAGCGGTAACGTAAATTAAGCGAGTATGAGGATTGCGGAGACGAATAAGGGAAAATAATAAACGTTCTTCATAGTGGAGAAATCCTGGAATTTTGCCCAATTGTCGTTGGTCAATACTCAAGGAGGGAATCACTAAAATATCATAATCATCTTGGTCAAAGAGGTCAATCGTTGCAGCACAACTTTTCAGACGACTTTGGAGTTTGCGTAACTGTAACCCAGCTTCAGATATTTCCGGCATGATTTCTTGGTTTGAAAATGCGATCGCCTCCATTTTAGGGGATAAATTGGGCTAATATTAAAGATGTTCTCTGGGTTTTCAACTTTTAGCGATGTTAACTCCTTCAATCTCTGCAATTATTTGCACCTACAATCGAGATACTTATGTGGGGGCGGCGATCGATAGCATTCTCGCCCAAGATTTGCCTGAGTTTGAAGTTATTTTAATAGATAATTGTTCCACCGATCGCACCAAGGCGATCGCCGCAGAACGCTTATCCGATCCCCGTTTTAAGTATTTTTATGAGTCCCAATTAGGGCTATCGGCGGCTCGAAATCGGGGTCTTAAGGAAGCAAAAGGAGATATTCTCGTTTATCTCGATGATGACGCAGTTGCTTCTCCTGGTTGGCTTCGCGCCATTTATGATGCCTATAAAAACAATGAAAAATTGGCGATCGCGGGGGGAAAAACAACTCTCATTTGGCCGCCGAACACCCCTCGTCCCAATTGGCTCTCACGGGATGCTTCTGGGGTCTTGGGTCTTTATGATCTCGGCGATGCACCCCTCTCCATCACACGCCCCGATCGCAGCCCGATTGGGGCAAATTACTCCATTCGACGCGATATTCTCGAGGCGATCGGTGGCTTTAATGTGAACTTAGGCCGTGTTGGCAAAAATTTAGTCTCAAATGAAGAACTTTTCATGACAGAACAAGCGCTAAAACAAGGCTGGATGGTGATGTATTTACCCGATGCTGCCGCAGGTCATAATGTTATCCCAGAACGTATTACTCCCAATTGGTTTCTCAAGCGGAGTTGGGGACAAGGAATTAGTGAAAGTTATCGCGATCAACTCGCTAACCGATCTGCTTTGGTTCAATTTGGAAATGGTGGTGAAAGATTGTTACGCGGTCTTTATAAGTCTCTTAAATATTTCGGTTCTCCAGAGCAAAGATTTGAAAACTTATTGTATGCTTACGGACAAATTGCTTACTTGAAAACCTCAATTCAAGGGATGTTGTTTGGCAAAATATCGGTAGACTAAAGGTTTGAGATACCATTGTTTGGCGAATTGGTCGTGAATAAAACGAGTCAAGGAAATGGGAGAAAATAAAGAACAATTGAATGGTATCAGACTTGAGAATGTTTGGGAAATGCGATCGTTCTTTATTTCCCACAATCGCTAGAATTTCCATCTCTATTATCTCAAACGAAGTAACTATGAAATTTTGCTATTGAAACAAGTCTAAAAATTGTTTTAATTCATTGAGAAGAGGATTATCAAAATCCCAATATTTGGGTGTGTAATATTCATTGTTCTTTAACTTTGATTTTATTTCTTCGATATTCAGTTGTTCTTTTTTGAGAGATTCATAGCCATAAAAATAAACCCAATTCTTTTTATATTCTTTTTCAGGATAAGCAATATTAAAATCCCCCATACATTGAACAAACTTATCTAGACATATTGGAGATTGAAGCGTTTTATTTGTTCGTATTTTCCTAAGTATATCTTCTAATTCTCCTTTTCCATTCAAATTAAAGATATGACAAAATATGTTAAAAGTGTTTTCACGATCATTTTCAGTATATGTTATGGGATATTTTTGATTTGGAAATTGAATTGCATTTTCAGTTCCAAAAGCCTTCTGAATAGCAGGATTTATTTTTTCTTCAATTTTTTTATCAATTCCGTCATTATCTGCATCAATCAAAATACCAATGTTTTTTGTTTCTCTTTTGTTAATGAAAATTCTTTGAGCGTTTAATACTGAGAATATTTTATCTTGCCCTGTTGCATCTTTAATATTATCATTATCATTATCAATATCATCAAGAAAATAATATTTTTCAGGTGCAGTTTTACAAAGATAGTCAATATAACTTTCTAAAAATTTCTTATCTGTTTTCCCTTCCACAATCAGAATATTTTTCATCTTACATCTGCTCCTAATTGAAAATTTTCTTCAAGTCCAACTGATTCTAAAACAGTCGCTACAATTTCATCTGGATTATCAACTGTTCTTGAAAAATTGATATACTTTATATTGTCACGATCGCATTTTTCTGCAACTCGACTAAACGCCTCAATACATTCTCGTGAATGGGTTGTAGCAAAGACTTGACAACTTGCCGCTTTGCTTATTTTAAAAATAATTTCCCAAAGTTCTTCATATTTTGTATAGTGAATTCCATTTTCGATTTCATCAATAAAGAGATATCCATTTTGACTTTTCCAAATGCCACAGATAATCGCAAAATAACGATTTAATCCCTCTCCCATTGAAGATAGTAAGACCGGTTGAAGTTTTCCTTTTAGTTTCACCTTAAATACACTATGTCTTTCTGTTGGTCTAATTACCAAAGAATCTAATCGAGAATCAAATTCTCCTAAAAAGGAATCGATTTCTTTTTCTATTCCTAAATCAATAACTTTTCCATACAAACTTGCTAATTTTATTTCATCAATAGTACTACTATTAATAAAATCGATATTTTCACTTGATTTTAAATCACGCCTATAGCGTGGCGATCTATACCGAGAGCTATCATTATTGATTATATCAATAAACCTACTATGTGGAATTTTATCGGAGTCATCGTTCACTTTTAACTCTACTTGGAGAGTATCGCTGATATTGTTATATTGTTTATCTATTCTGTCTTCATCTTCAAGGATAGATATTGTATTGTTCGATTTGATTTCCAAAAAAACACAATTATTAGTCGTTTCTAATTCAAACCAGCTTTCATCATAGGCAATCATGTCAAATTCATTATCTTGAAGGTTTTTACCTTGTCTTCTATAGATAATATCTTTTATGATGTTAATAAAATCAACTTTTGTTTTGGATTGAGTAATAATCTCTAATGCTTCTAAAAATGTGCTTTTTCCAATATTATTATATCCACCTAATAAATTTACCCTAGACAGGGATTCGACTGTCAGTGAATTAAAGCAACGAAAATTTTTGATTTTAATAGATTTGACAAAGTGCATATCATTCATCTTATAACTGCAAGATTTTATCTCAAAATCTATATCGTTAATTTTATTGAGTATTTGACCATTGTAACATACTGAGCGATCGCCTCTCCAATCTTCTCTAATATTCTCTAATCCTCTACAATAACTACTGTTCCCATTTCCACTTTCTCAAACAAGGCAACAACATCTCTATTTCGCATCCTCACGCACCCATGTGAAACGGCTTGACCGATTAATTCTTCATTGGGGGTCCCATGAAAACCGATCGCATTTTCTCCATCCGTCCAGAAGCCGATCCAACGCACTCCGAGGGGATTATTGGCACTGGGAGGGACAATTTCCCCTGTAAAGGGATGCTGCCAGGTGGGGTTAACAACCTTCTGAAATACCTCAAAATTACCCCTTGGTGTTTCCCAACCTTCGCGACCGATCGCAACGGGATAACTAACAATTAACTCCTCTCCTTCGTAATAATAAACCCGGCGATCGCCCAGTCGCAAAACTAAACGATATTCAGCAATTTTGGGCAGAAATTTATCGGCATCTCCTAACGGAGGAATTTCTAATAAAGAGGTGAGTTGTGCCGGAGGAATTATTTCTAGGGGAGATGCCAAAATTGGGCTTTGCAGTCCCAGGAAAAATAAACTAACTCCTAAACCCCAAGCAAAATAACATTGGCTGCGATCGCATTTTACCATAATTGCTCTGTAAGGTGAGAATTACTCACCTTACTCCTAGTTTTTTAGTTCAAGTGCTATTCCTTGCATTAGTGTTGAACGATCACTGTCGTTCCCATTCCCACTTGCTCAAACATGGCAAGAACATCTTTATTGTACATCCTCACACAACCATTGGAGGCGGCTTTACCAATAGAAGAGACTGTCGGAGTGCCGTGAAAGCCGATCACACCATTAGACATTTGAGCAAAGCCGATCCAGCGCAGTCCCAAAGCACTATTAGGCCCTGGTGGTGTCACCTGTCCCGTCCAAGGACTTTGCCAAATTGGGTCTTCGATCATCTGGAAGACCTCATAAGTGCCAGTGGGTGTGGGAGTTTGGGATTTGCCGATCGCCACGGGATAGCTGGCAATTCTTTCCTCTCCTCGTTCCACATAAACCCGGCGATCGCTTAAGTCTAAGCGTAAGTGAGTCACGGCGGTTTCGGGCAGATAGCGATCGCCGCTACCAAGGGGAGGAACATCGAGGGAAGCAATACTCTGGCTACTGAAGTCGGAAACAGAATCCTCCGACGCGATCGCCCTTGTTCCTACCATTAACATAGCCAAGCTGGAAACAATAACCATTAAACTGCGAGAAATACGCCGATCTCTGACTCGTGCCATCATTATCACAATCCTCACTGAAAGGGAATTTAAAGAATATTCAGGAAAAATTACGGGTTTGCCCTTCTAGATATTGTAGGCGAAACCTGAAAGTTCCCTGAGAAATTTTTCAAGATTAATAGCTTTGACGTAGAGGAGTTTACACTTGTTTCCGGGTAGGATGCGATAAAGCCAAAAATAACGGGCATTGTCAGGGAGTTTTCCCTCATTGATAATTGTTCATTGATTCACTATTCGGACTTACGCAGCTAGGGCTATTAGGACTTACGCAGCTAGGGCTATTCGGACTTACGCAGCTAGGGCTATTCGGACTTACGCAGCTAGGGCTATTAGGACTTACGCAGCTAGGGCTATTCGGACTTACGCAGCTAGGGCTATTCGGACTTACGCAGCTAGGGAGCGAGACGCTCCCACTACTGTATTCTATCGTTATAGTAGTGCGGGCATCCTGCTCGCTAATTCGTAAGTCCTAACTATGCTAGAGTCTAGATTTCTCAAACATTTCGGTAAATGGCTGCTTTTAGGTATTTTAACCTTTTTGGTGGTGTTTCACTCTACCCCGATCGCCGCACAAATGCCAGCTAATTCAATCGCAAAAGCCCCCATTCTTCTCGATGGAAAGGTTCTCTTTGAAGTGGGAGGATTTGGCAATTTTTCGCCCCGAGAACGTGCTAAATTTATCAACCAGAGGTTAATTGCTGAAGCGACTACTTCCGAGTCTGAAATTGATGTTGAGATTCTACAAGAAAACGGACAAGTAATTCTGCAAGTTGGCGATCGCTATCTTCTCACCCTGACGGAAAACGATCTCTTGTCAGCATCAACACCCTTTCAACAAGGGAAATTATGGCGTAAAAAAATTGCAATATCTTTGCAAGAAGCAAAGGAACAGCGTACTCCTAAATACCAGAAACAAGCGATTATTTGGATGGTGTCGTGTTTGTTAGGGGCGATCGTTTTGATTATTCTTTTACGCTTTAGTGTTGAATGGAGTGTTAATAAATTTTTCAAATGGATCGGCGATCCAGAACATCCGCTTTATTCTTGGGAACAACCCGTTAAGTTTCTCTTACGGATTATTTGGTTTATTCTCGATGTGACACTCTGTTTGAGTGTTTTTTATTGGATTAGCGATCGCCTACCGCAAACTCGGATTTTACGCTATCAGTTATTCTGGTTTATTTCCGAACCGATTATTCCCCTTAGCGATACGGAAACGAAATCGATTCAAGATGTTATTGTTTTAGTTTTGATGAGTTTGGGGTTATGGTTTATTGTCAGTTTGATTTCTCGTTGGATGCAAGGATATATTTGCAAACAAGCAGGTCAAGAGTCGGGGACTTATGAGGTCGTTGCGGTTTTAATTCGCTATGGGCTAATTGGTATTGCGTTGTTGGTTTTACTGCCCTTATGGGGCTTAAATTTGGCTTCTCTGGCTATTCTGGCCAGCTTTCTTGGGGTGGGGATTGGTTTTGGAGTCCAAAATATTGTTAATAATTTCGTCAGTGGCTTAATTATTGCGATCGAACGTCCGATTAAAGTGGGAGATTTTGTTACAGTTGAAGGATTAGAAGGAAGTGTAGAAAGAATCGGTTCTCGCAGCACAATTATTCGCACTCTCGATCGCGTCACCATTGTAGTTCCTAATTCTCGATTTTTAGATTCGGAAACTATTAATCGCAGTTATGGCGATCCAGTTTCTCGCTTGAAAATTTCTGTTAGTGTGGCTTATGGTTCCAATGTTTCTCTCCTTCGCAAAGCCTTATTAGAAGTTGCAACCAGTCATCCTGAAGTATTATTAAGACCAGAACCTCAAGTTTGGTTTCTGGAATTTGGCGATAGTTCTCTTAATTTTGAATTGCGCGTTTGGACGGCAGATCCGAAACAACAGGCTCGTATTAAAAGCGATCTTAATTATCGCATCGAAGCGAATTTGAATCATTATAATATTGAAATGCCTTTCCCACAACGGGACTTGAATTTGCGATCGCCAGAATTGCAACAATTAGTGCAATCTCTCCAGCAAAAATATCCGCTCACATCGGTAGATTCTCCGCTAACAACACCTGAGAATGAGAGTGATTTTTCCTTGAAAAATATTCCTATGACTATTGATGAAGGAGATATGAAAGCCGTAAATACGCGGGATTTAAGTCATTTAGATGTTGAAACATTAGTTATAGCTTTAAAAGGTTCTGAAGGCATTGAAATTAAAGATCGCCGCTATCGTTTAAAAACTTATTCGCGCTGTTTTATTGGGGCAGAATTGGTAGATTGGTTGATGGTGAGGGAAGAGTGTAGCCGAGAAGATGCGATCGCGATCGGGGAACATCTTCGCAAACGAGGTATTCTTCACCATGTCACCGACGAACACCCTTTTCTGGATGAATATTTATTTTATCAGTTTTATTATTAACTTTGCGTGTAGTTTTTCGGAATCTTTGATTTAAGGGGGTGTAAAAAATTTTGTGGGTGAAATATCAGGACTAAATGCGATCGCGATCGTTCCAACACAGATAATATTGCTCTTACAATTGAGGAATATCTCCGATTTATTCCCACTGCTAGAGATGGCCTCGATAGTACCCTGATGATTTTACAACATCGCTGTAAAGCCAGTCCCGAACGTCCGGAGATTAAAATTGTCAAAGATTATGTTAAAATGCCTGAAGTCGAGTGCTATCCCAGCCAACTCAATCAAGTGTTTATGAATATTTTTGCTAATGCGAATGATAATCAGACGATGGTTACAAAGAATTCTAAGCGTTTTTTTCCTCCTATTACTTCTAGGATGTAATGGAGGAAAACCCCCCATTAGCCTCGCACCAACAGGGGAATGGGTCAAAAAGGCGATCGCCTTACAAGTTCGCCAGTCCCAAGAACTTCTCAGTGAAAATCTGAAAGTTTCTAATCCCGATCTGAAAATTTCTGGGATTTCAATTCAAAAAATCGAGCCGCTTTACATGGCACATTTACCGACATTTCACATCACGGGAAGTTATAATTTAGAAATCGATCTACCCAATCAAAAAGTAAAGCAAAAAAGTAATCTTTTCGATATTTTCTTACAGCGCCAAAAAGAAGGAAAAACATGGCGATGGTTGAAAAAAGAAATTCTTAATTCTGAGGATAAACCCATCTGGAAAACCTATTTAGTTCGCCCTTATTAACAGTTATTAGTATTACAATGTCGAATGCCGATCGCCCCAGAAAATATGATGCTGTCCTTGGTTCTCAACAGAATATTCCCCGAGGGGCATTGGTTTTAGGTGGACTAGCAGGAGTCAAACAACGTTGGTCTAGTCCTGTTGTTGAATCGAGAATTGAAGCACTTCGCGAGGCAATTAAATACGGTAACAAAGGGCTAGAATTTGTGCTTAAAGGGCTACAGGATGACTCAGAAAAAGTTCAATATATTGCTTATATATTATTAAAAAATTGTCAAGAATCTCAAGAAAAATCTGAAATTAATCGAGCTTTGCGTGCTTATCTTCCTTATCGATTATTTACCTGTATTAAAACGATTAAAACCGGCAATAAGCTAACATTAAATTCTACAGGTACCGCGATCGCCTACCAAAAAGGCAAAAATATTCGCGTCATGAATCTCGATCGCGAGGAAACCCTCTATACTATTCCTAAATCTGCGATGCGAGAAATGTATGCCCTTTGTCCCGATGCAGATATCCTCGTGCGAGTTAAAAATAGCATTCATCGCAATAGTCCCGAGATCGAAATTTGGGATAGAGGGGAACTCAAACACAGTCTTTACGGCCATCAATTAGATATTACAGTCATTGCGATCGCCCCTGACGGTAAAATCCTGGCCACGGGATGCGAAGATGGCAGTATTCGACTTTGGCAAATGGCAACGGGCAAATTGCTAGGTAACTTTAGTACACATTTAATTTTTGGCTCTCATAATAGTGCAGTTTCTCACCTTGCCTTTAGTGCCGACGGACATACTTTAGTTAGTACCGCTCAAGATTCAACCATCAAACTCTGGGATTTGCGAACCCGCGATCGCCCTTATACCTTAAAACTCTTCTCCTCTTATGCCCTTCTCAGTCCTGTGGGCTTGATTCTGGCGGCGATCGCCTGGCAAGGGAAAATTCAGTTATGGGAACTCAATCTCGAAAAAAAGACCAACCACGCCTTCTGCACCTTTGACGATCGCACTTACTCAACCTCGGTTCTCACCTTTAGTCCTTACGGTCGCATTCTCCTGAGTGGAGGGCGAGATGGTAAAATCTCATTTTGGGATGTTTATGGGAGAAGTCAATTTCATGAACTTTCCGGGCATGAAAGCGCGATCGATTCTCTCGTTCTCAATTCCAGTGGCGATCGTTTAATCTCCACAGATAGAGGCAAAGTCATCAAAATTTGGGAAGTTCGTTGATAAAGGATGGCAATTTCTCCTCTCCCACCAAAAAAGTTCGGGAAACTGTAGCGATCATCTCACTCCGTAAAATTGCCGACTGTTTGCTAGAATAGTCGGACAAGACAATTGAAGGAAAAGTCAAGTATGTATGTTCAACTGAAACTTTTTGAAGATTCTTTAGTTGATAGTAACTTTAGCGGCAACCTCAAACGCCATCAATATCCTCTAGAAGAGATTGATATCGGTAATATTACATTTACAGGGGGACAACAAGAAAGCATTCATAGATGGTATCGTCTAACACCGAGTTTTTCACCTTCTTTAGTTCGTCACTTTATTCAATATTTTAATATAGATACAACCTCTCTTATTCTCGATCCATTTAGTGGGCGAGGAACAACAGCAATCGAATGCCAAAAACATCATATTCCTTGTATCGGATTTGAAATTAATCCTTTACTTCAGCGTGTTGGAGAATATTCATTAACCTGGATGCAATCGGATATTTCTCTTTTTTCAGACTATCTCAAAATACTCAAAGATAAAATCCAAGAATTTCGCGATCGTTCGTTAGAAGAAATATTAAAATATTTTTCTACAAACTTACCTAATATTCATAATGTTTTTCGTTGGTGGAAACCTGAAGTCTTGAAAGATTTGATTGTTGCCAAACAATTGAGTCAGTTGCCAGAGTTTAAAAATATTCAGACCTATTTATGGTTAGCCATTAATAGTGCTAGTTTAGACTGTGCAAATATTCATCGAAATCACCCAACAATTACTTTTGATGACAATCACGATCGCAAAATTGATGTTTATAAATATCTTCACTTGAGAATATCAGAAATTGAAACCGATCTTCAATCTCTTTCATCTTCTCATCTTAATGCAAATAATCTGAATAAAATAGAATTACAAGATTCTTGCCTTTCCATTTCCAAACAAAATCAATATTATCAGAAAATTACTCATTTAATTACATCTCCCCCTTATCCAAATCGTTATAGCTATGTCCATCAAACTCGTCCTCAACTCCACTTTATGGAAGTCATAAAAGAGCGTCAAGAAGCAACAGAAATTGATTTAAAAACAATTGGTGGGACTTGGGGAAGGGCGACATCAAATCTTAATAAACATCTCATCATACCTAATCGAGATATTCTTGAGATTCTTGATTATTTTCCTACTTTACGAGAACGCAGTCTTTTAATGTGTAACTATGCAACAAAATATTTTCTAGACCTGAATGAACACATAAAACACTTAAAAGAAATAGTTTCACCTCAATTTTATGGTGCTTATGTTGTCGGAAATTCTCGCCTCTCTGGAGTAGAAATATTTACAGAAACCATCCTAGCACGTTTATTTGAATATCATGGATTTAAAGTAAAAAAAATTATTGTTTTTCGCAAACGAGGAGGACGAAAACGACTTTATGAAACAGCAGTAATTATCAAATTATAGAGTGAATATGAGATTATATTCTATCCAAAATTTGTGTTATTATTTCTGTTAATCTTGTTTGATTTTGTTCCAAAAAATATTGCAAATCAAAATTAGTTAAATGATAAATAAATGTGAAAGTGTCTTCTCCTTCAAAAAGATTCCAACTATTGCGAAGACGAAGTAAAGGAGAGCGCAGAGAAGTATTACAAAATACTAACATAATCGGTATTAAATTTTGACTAGCGAGAGAACGTGCCATATCCCAATCTGCTTGAATTCGTTTAGAATCTCCAATTTGATAGCACGACCTAATTTCAAATGCCAATCCTTTTGAAGTTTGCCATGTTTTCTGTAAAAGCGGAAGTTCAAGAGCAGTTAGTAAATCGATGGGAATTCTACCATCTGTCGATCGCTCTTGTTGGCGATCGCCTATTTGAATCGTAACGCTATATTGAAGGTCTTGTTCTGTTAAATCAAAACAACAAGTTAAGAGATATTGAAAAAGTGCCTCATACATATCTCCTATTTTTCGATGCAAAGATGTTATCAAGTTCCCACCAATACGGGCAATAATATAACGATTATCATCCAAACCAAGGGGAGAAAAAGCAGGATCATTAGCGATCGCATACCTAAATGCGTCGCGATTCTCAATATCGGGAAAACGCTTGTAAGGATCGTAATCCAGAACTCGATTGAGGTGAAATTCCGCTATCTCTAGCAGTCGTGCTGTATTAGGTTGTGTTCGCATTCCTTTGTACTAAATTTATTGCGACTTTTCCAAGTTTAGCCAAAAAATGGCCTGCACTAAATTCCTTATTTCTCTTCTCCCACCAAAAAAGTTCGGGAAACCGTACTGACCCAATGCTTGCCAGAGGAGCTTATGATTAGGTAGATTAGCACTCGGAAGGTGAGAGTGCTAACTCCACTGAAAGCTAACACTCTCAACCCTAACACTGAAATTTTTTGGAGGAAATTGCATGGCAGCTTTAACTATTAACGTCTCTACAGTCAAACCTTTAGGCGATCGCGTCTTCGTCAAGGTCAGCCCCAGCGAAGAGAAAACCGCCGGCGGAATTTTGCTACCCGACACGGCTAAAGAAAAGCCCCAAGTCGGCGAAGTTGTCGCCATTGGACCCGGAAAAGCCGATAAAGATGGCAACCGAGTCGAACTAGAAGTCAAAGTTGGCGACCAAGTTCTCTATTCCAAGTACGCCGGAACTGATATCAAACTTGGTGGAGATGACTACGTTCTCCTTTCCGAGAAAGATATTTTAGCCGCAGTGGAATAATTTTTTCTATTTCTTTCCCTTCTTTTTTGTCCTTTTCACACTACACAATCAAAAACAGCTATGGCTAAGAGCATAATTTACAACGAAGAGGCCCGTCGCGCCTTAGAAAAAGGAATCGACCTACTGGCTGAAGCAGTGGCGATCACCCTCGGTCCCAAAGGCCGTAACGTCGTTCTCGAAAAGAAATTCGGCGCACCCCAAATCGTTAATGATGGTATTACCATCGCTAAGGAAATCGAATTAGAAGATCACATCGAAAACACAGGTGTTTCTTTGATTCGTCAAGCGGCTTCTAAAACCAATGATGTTGCTGGAGACGGAACCACCACCGCAACGGTTTTGGCTCACGCAATGGTCAAAGCAGGTTTGAGAAATGTGGCTGCTGGAGCCAACCCCATCGCCATCAAGCGCGGTGTTGACAAAGCCACCGAGTATTTAGTTGGTCAAATTGCTGAACAGTCTCGGGAAATTTCCGATTCTAAGGCGATCGCGCAAGTTGGCTCTATCTCGGCTGGAAACGATGAAGAAGTCGGCGAAATGATCGCTTCTGCAATGGATAAAGTCGGTAAGGAAGGGGTGATTTCTCTTGAAGAAGGGAAGTCCATGACCACCGAGTTAGAAATTACCGAAGGGATGCGCTTTGAAAAGGGCTATATTTCCCCTTATTTTGTCACAGACCCCGAACGCATGGAAGCGGTTTTTGAGGAGCCTTATTTGCTCATCACGGATAAGAAAATCGCCCTCGTACAAGATTTAGTTCCCGTATTGGAACAGGTTGCACGTTCCGGTAAACCGTTAATTATTGTTGCGGAAGATATCGAGAAAGAAGCCCTCGCAACTTTGGTTGTTAACCGCTTGCGTGGCGTTTTGAACGTTGCTGCTGTGAAAGCCCCTGGTTTTGGCGATCGCCGCAAGCAAATGTTAGAAGATATCGCTGTTCTCACCGGAGGTCAACTGATCACCGAAGATGCAGGCTTAAAGTTAGATAACGTCAAACTCGAAGACCTCGGCACAGCACGTCGTTTAATCATCACCAAGGACACGACAACCATCGTTGCTGAAGGTAATGAAGAGAAAGTGAAGTCCCGTTGCGAGCAAATTCGCCGTCAACTCGACGAAACTGAATCTTCTTACGATAAGGAGAAATTACAAGAACGCTTGGCGAAATTGTCTGGTGGTGTTGCAGTCATTAAAGTGGGTGCAGCAACTGAGACGGAAATGAAGGACAAGAAACTGCGTCTTGAAGATGCTATCAACGCGACTAAAGCGGCTGTTGAAGAAGGTATCGTCCCCGGTGGTGGTACAACTTTGGCTCATTTAGCTCCCATGTTGGAAAGTTGGGCAAACAGCAACCTGAAAAATGAAGAGTTAACTGGCGCTAATATCGTCGTGCGGGCGTTGACTGCTCCTTTGATGCGAATCGCTGAAAATGCCGGACAAAACGGCGCGGTGATTGCAGAACGGGTGAAAGAGAAAGATTTCAACGTCGGCTACAATGCGGTAAATGGCGAGTTTGTCGATATGTTTGAAGCAGGTATCGTTGACCCCGCTAAGGTGACTCGCAGTGCGCTGCAAAATGCGGCTTCTATCGCAGGTATGGTTCTCACCACTGAATGTATTGTGGTAGACAAGCCTGAGAAGGACAAAGCTGGTGCAGCACCGGGTGGCGGCGATTTTGACTACTAAGTTAGAAATCGGGTCTAGATAGTTTTGGAGGCAGGCGATCGGCCTGCCTTTTTTAGAAAAGAATCAAATTAGATATCCTAAAAAGTTCTACTAGCAAATTAAAGGTAAAAAAAATGACACTCTGTGCATTTAAATACAAACAAAACAATCAAGATCGTACAGCAGACTTATCCGCACATTGGGAGGTAGCTGAAGATGTAATTACTGATAACTATACTCCAGATGAAATTAGTGCTAAAGATCTGTTAACAATATGGAGTCAGCAAGTTGAACAAACATATCCAAATGGATTGATTTCTATTAGTTGGTATGTTGTTGGCAGCGGATTTAAGACAGAGTTTTTCCCATTTGCATTCGATCCTCAAAATGATGAGCGCAGAAAAGATTTTCTCCATCATTATACGTGGCCTATTGATGCACGAACGAGAAAAGAAATCAACTGGCTGGAATTGCCTGTAAGAGATAAACTCTGGAACACAGAAAAAAGCGATAAGGGAGGATTCATTCAAGAAGCTACTAGCTGGAAACCTTCTATCCTTCAGCCCTATGTTTATCTACCGAGTTTAACAAAAAATTTAACCTAAAATTCGTATTTTCCGTAGGTTGGGTTAAGCTGTCGCTAACCCAACTTTAATCTTAATATCGTAACTAATCTTCTCGAATTAAATTACCCTGTTCATCGTACCATTTACATGATAAATAGTTACCATTAACATACCCTCTTCGTCCTTCCACTTGAGAATTCGGACCATCAATAACAATCACATCTTCCCATACCGTTCCATTTGCATCCAATGTTCCACCTACAGCACGAACTACATTGCCATTATTTAAACCAGCAAAAGGACTGCCGTTAGGTTCTGGACGTAAAGCAAGCTGTCCACTTTGAATACCTCGTACAGTACAGATAACAGTGGCATCATAAATATCAGCCCGAGTAGAAGGTGCATTCATTAACACACCTAATCCTGTTAAGATAGCGAGAGAAAAACTTAATTTATATTGCATGAGATTCTTTTCAGTAAGTTGGTTGATAAGTTGCTCAATAATGTTTTTACTAGACTAGAGTATTCATACTACTATAAATCATTTTGTACACATCGCAAACGTAAGAAATCTTCACGAATCCATCCTTTTGCTCCACTACCCGGAAAACCTACACGATACCAAGTATATCCTTGACGATCTGTTGCATAATCTAATTCTGGAGGTGATAATGTTAGGACATAAATCCTATCTCCAACAAGACCATATCCCAAACTGCGAGAATTGGTTCCGGGATTTGCTCGAAGTGTAATACGAGAGCCTGGATCGTTAGCAACCAATGTCGCAGAACAGTGAGAACGTTCCCTTGGAAAAGTATGTTGAGCTAACACAACTGTGGAAGCGGATAAGATAGTTACAGCAGTGACTCCAAACAGCAATGAGTTTTTCATCGTCCATTATTCTTATAACTCTAATTTGATTAAAGCATAAGTCAAGATTCAGGTCAAACCAAACTTTTCTAGTTGTCTCGCTTTTGTTGTTCTCGTCAGTTTTTGTAGATTAGTTTACAGAAGGTTTTTCCTTCCTCGATACTTTGACGCGATCGCGCTATCTCAATCTTTCGCGATCGCACTTCCCAATATTATCGATCGGCAAAGCGATCGCAACAAGCGATTAAATGTCAAGAATCAGCTATAATTTGCATGAGGCGATCGCAAGTCAGAATTTGCAGATCGTTAACCGGAAAGTCTTGAGGATTGCGAGTGACAATTGCATCTAAGCCATTCACAATCGCTGCACCATACTGAATTGCATCTTCAAAATCCTTAAAATTGGCTTGAAGTGCAAGTTCAATAACTTTGCGATCGCAAGTTGCAATCTGACATAAATTAAATAATCGACTCAAAAAAATAATTGCCCATTCTTTTCCTTTACTCTTGCGAATAATGTAGTAAAGATCGCTGATAGTAGAAGCTGAAACATATCCTACGATCTTCTGATTTTCGATGATTTCAAAAACATCCTCACTCAAAGAAAAAAATGGCTTGCGTTCAAGAGCATAATCTAAAATAATATTGGTATCAAGCAAAATTTTCATAGATTGTGCTTTTCCTGAAGATATTCCCATCTAGCGCGATCGTAATCTAAATTCATTGATACGGGATTGGTATCGGTAAACAAATCTTTAAATGTCTTAATTTTTGTTCTCGATGGTGTTTCAGACTGCATCTCTCGATCTAGTTCGCGAGTTTGCATCGTCGTTTTTTCCATCGTCGTTTTTTCCGATGTTGCAAAAGATTGCAAAATAATGATTTCTACTTTACCGGGATTTAAGTTGACGGGTTCGGAAACAATCAAGTGACCGGATTCATCGATTGCTCCTTCCAGTTTTAAGGCTTGCATAGCTTTTTACCAATGTTATTACCGATCGATTGTAAGCGATTTTCTTTCTGAGGTGCTATGCGATCGCGCTATCTCAATCTTTCGCGATCGCACTTCCCAATATTATCGACAAGCAAAGCGATCGCCGCATTTATTCGGTATCGCGATCGGGTAAAATAAAATTATAGCTATGCTTCACGAATATGAGTACATCAATCAGCATTACCTTAGATGACGAGATTCTCCGCTTTATCGATGAGCGATCGCGCGATCGCAGTCGTTTTATCAACGATCTGCTTTTGGCAGAAAAAAGGAGAGTTTTCCTGAAAGAATTGGCATTAGCTTATAAAGAACAGGCAAACGATCCAGAATTTCAAGAGGAAATAGCGATCTGCGAGCGGTTTTATTGTATGCTGCACGTAAGTTAGATCATCCAGTTCTTGTCGCATGATTATTTGGTTAAATGCTCATCTTTCCCCCGCGATCGCAACATGGATTACAAATGAATTGGGAATAACCGCTTACCTCCAATATAATACAATCAATAGATTGGAGATGCAAAAACCACAATGACAACCCTACAAGTAATTGAAACAGCAATTAAAAAATTAAGCGATCGCGATGTTCGTCAGCTTTTGGAATGGCTACAAACTCATGTAGACGATCGCTGGGAAAAACAAATGAAAGCAGATTTAGAAGTTGGTAAACTCGATCGTCTTATCGCTCGAGCAGAAGCAGATATCGAAGCTAATACAGTGAAGGAGATTGATGAAATCTTATACCACTCCTGACTTCTGGAAAACTTATGCTAAATTATCTAACGACGCTAAAGAACAATCTCAAAAAGCATATCAACTCTGGAAAGATAATCCATTTCATCCTTCTCTACACTTCAAAAAAGTTGGTAAAAATCTGTGGTCTGCTCGTATTAACCTTGATATTCGTGCATTAGCGCTCAAAAAAGATGAGGATTATTATTGGATTTGGATTGGAACTCACGATCAATACAATGCTATTTTGAGTTAGTAATTAGCGTAGTTTTTGTAACCCAACTTTAATCTTAATCGTGTTGGGTTTCGTTCCTCAACCCAACCTACAGAAATTTGTTTTTTCCTTCCTCAATACTTTGACGCGATCGCGCTTCCCAACCCTTTACAATTCTAACAAGCGATCGCAAGTCACTAAACGAACAACATTTCTCGATCTACGATTCCGGTCATAGGATTAATGATTAATGTTTCTCCCTCCAACATTTGAATCATTATATTTTCATCTTTCTGCAATAAAGCAATACCTTGATCGGGTAAATCTTCATGAAGTCGTAAAGAACAACCTGGATTAAAAAGAAAAATTTCTTCCTCCGTCAATACAGCAGTTATTTGTCCGATCGCTTGAATTTGAACTATGTTAATATTTAAAGGAAGAGACATCAAAATACGACCTGTCTCTAAAGCGATCGCGGCAACTTGGCGATCGACTCCCAACCAAACTGTATTTTGTTCTTCTGAGACGATAATAATCGGATCGAGAGAAACACTCGTCCAACTCATACCATAAATTCCTAAAGAATTCCCCAGATCGAGAGAAGCAAATCTTTTAGCATAATCATGAACAATAATTTTGCGAACTCCTTCAAGGCGATCGAATTCTAGCTTGCTAATATGAGTTAGTTTCATAAGTTATTTTTTGGATAAATTAAAACAACAATTGAGGTTACTTGAGGAATGTTTTCTAGATCGCCATTGGGATAAAAATAACGAACGATAATTGCTCCAGATCGCTCATTACCAATAATTTCTACCTTTCTAGATAGATTTATTCCATATTTTGTCACTTTTCGACTTTGAGGTAATTCGGGAGCATTTAAACCTTCTGCAAAGATTTGTAAAAGTCTTTCTCTTCCTTCTTGCTCTTCTCGAATTCCTAGCTAGCATTTTCAAATTTTCTAGATTATCGGAAGAACGTCGAGTATTATTGGGATTTGAAGATACACGACCGAAAAAGAAGTCAAACTTAGTGACTCTAATGGTAAATCCTTCCCCTTGGATAACTTCATCCATTAGACAACAGCCAATAAACTTATAGTATTATCGCATATTTTTGAAGCAAGGAAATTGCACTCATCATGAGAATCGAGAGATGATTTCAAAAACATATCAGTTTTAAGGCTTGTATAGCTTTCGCCTTTCTGTTACAAAAGAAATTAAGTCTCGTATTTTGCTCTCATTTCCTCGATAGTTTTAGTTTTTCCTTCCCTGAGACTTTGACGCGATCGCGCAATACGATCTTGAAATCTTGGATCGCGTAATAATAATTCTTCCCACCAATCCTCGGTATCTTCCCAACCCATTAAAACTCCGATGGGCTTACCATCCCGAGTAATAATAACATTATCTTTTTCTGCAATTTTCAGATAGTTAGAAAAATCCCTGGCAATGCGATCGATTGAAACTTGTTTCATGATTCTCCTATACCATATTCAGCAAGCCAATTAATGACTTGTTCTTTCTCCTTGATGGCTAAGATTTCCACCACTCCATCAGTTACAGTGTATACGACATTATAGAAAACGCGCAAATCTTCAACTCGCAGCCGATATTGCGGCCATTCTAATCCTTGTAACCGCTTAATGCGACTTTTGCTCATTTTTTCAGGTTCGTATCTCAGATGAATTTCAATCGCATCAAGAATCTTAGCGCGATCGCTGGCTTTAAGTTCGTCGATATCTTCTTCTGCCTCAATAGTAAAAACAATCTCAAATCTCACGTCCAGTTGTCTAATTCAATGGCTATTAAAAATTATAGCAGGCGATCGCACTTCCCAATATTATCGACAAGCAATGACAACCCTGCAAGTAATTGAAACAGCAATTAAAGAATTAATGGCAAACTATAAAAAAACAGCGTAACCCAACTTTAATCTTAATCATGTTGGGTTCTGTTCCTCAACCCAACCTACAGAAAAATGAGAAAATGCTCATCTTTTCTCCGCATCAAAAAGCAGATCAACGCACTCCAAACTTGATTACCAACTAAGACATCTATGGTATCCTGAATGGCAACGATCGCAACCATAACAAAATACCTTTAAAAGAATGTCTCATTCTCTTCTACCCGTCCCTACTGGACGATTATTGATTCCGGGTGCTAATTCTTTCTCCTTACAAGAGAAACCGTTAAAATTCTCCTTAATTATTCCCACCTATAAAGAAAGCCAAAATATCAGAACGATTGTCAAACAATTAACTCACCTAATAGATCAAAAAATCCCGAACCAATATGAGTTAATTATTGTTGATGATAATAGTCCCGATCGCACTGGGGAAATTGCTTTAGAGGTAGCTAAATCCTACCCTCAACTTAAAGTAATGTGTCGTCAAAACGAAAAAGGACTCTCGACGGCAGTTATACGAGGCTGGCAAATGGCTCAGGGTGAAATATTGGGGGTCATTGATGCAGACCTGCAACACCCGCCAGAAATCCTTTTACAACTATACGAGAAAATGGAATGCAAAGCCGATCTTGCCGTTGCCAGTCGTCATATTGGAGGAGGAGGAGTGAGTGAGTGGAGTTTAATGCGTCGTTTTCTCTCTCGGGGCGCTCAACTCTTGGGACTCATTATTGTGCCTCAAGTGGTTGGTCGCGTTTCTGATCCCTTAAGCGGTTATTTTCTCCTGCGTCGCGATGCCATTCAAGGACGAGAAATGAACCCGACAGGCTATAAAATTTTGCTCGAAGTTCTCGGTCGTGGCAAGATTGAGAACATTAAAGAAGTGAGTTATATCTTTCAAGAACGCACCAAAGGAGAAAGTAAAGTCACCATTAAACAATATCTCGAATATATTCAGCACTTATGGCGGCTAAGATTTCCTAGCTGGTCATTAAGGCGATCGCTGCGATACAGTCAAGTTATTCTCAAAAGCAGCCGAAGACGGCGATCGCGCTTAAGCAAAAAAAATCAGCCCATCCTACCCCTCTCAAACTCGCGCTAAGATACGAATATCCCTCCAGAATTGAGAAGTTTTGATGCTAAAACGTCAAACCAGTGGTCCGGTTAGCTGTCCCTCCTGCTCTAAAATTGTCGCCGTCGAAGTCAAAACTTGTCCTCACTGCGGGCGACGAAATCCCGGAATGTGGGGATACAGAAGGAGTTTGCAACAATTGGGGAATGATTTTGGCATTATTCCCATTATTACCTGGGGTTGTATTGCTCTTTATATTGCCGCCCTTGCGATCGCCCCTGAAGAGATCGGTTTGGGGGGCGGAGGTCAAGGTTTAAATAGTTTATTGGGCTTTTTGTCCCCTAGCAATCAAAGTCTCTTTATTTTGGGTTCAACGGGATCTATTCCCATCTTTCAATTCGGTCGTTGGTGGACGGTATTGAGTTCGTCTTGGCTACATGGTAGTTTACTCCATATTCTCTTCAATTTGCTCTGGATTCGCCATCTCGCCCCCAGTGTTGCTAAATTCTACGGTGGGAGTCGTTTGACCATTCTTTATGTCGTTGCTGGCATTACTGGAGCCTTACTCACCAGTCTTGCAGCCACGGGTCTAGTTTCCTTACCGCCCATTTTGCAGGGCGCATCCTTCTCCGTCGGGGCATCTGGGGGAGTTTTTGGCTTATTTGGGGCAATGGTGTCCTACGGACAAACCACGAAAGATAGCGAGATTCGGAAAATAGGCTTAATTTATGCGGCGATCGGTTTTGCCTATGGTTTACTCGTTCCCCGAGTCGATAACTGGGGACATTTTGGCGGTTTTATCGGGGGGTATTTAGTGACAAAATTACCTGGGTTCAATCCTCATAAAAAAGAAGGGAACACTCATTTACTGGCAGCGATCGCCTTGCTCTTAGCTTCATTTCTCAGTGTTATTGCTTCTGTAGTTCACACTTATCTCTTTCTATCCCGTTAATTACAAGAAACAAACAAAATAAAACTTAAAACTATTTTTTTATCCCCCCAACCCCCATATCCTATTTTGAGCTTTGTCTGCCATAATCGAATACTCTAGGATTCTCAATGAGGCGACATTGAGATATTCCTTGTTCTGCTTTGATTCATCGCCCCCTACCCCTGACGATTGGAGTGCGCCTTGTGAAACTTCGTTGGTATATCCTCAGCGTGCTAGCTGCCGTCTTTTTTGCTCTACCCGCAGAAGCAACGCGATTACTATTTTGGGACTTCGATCGCGATCGCAATAGTCTCAGTTTCACCACCGATGGCAGCGTGCGACCGACAGTGAGATTAATTTCCGATCCCACGCGCTTAGTTATCGATCTACCCGGTACCGGCATCGGTCGCAGCGAGAGTCAGCGAGTAGGAGGTGCGATCGCCAGCGTGCGGGTCGGACAGCCTGATGATAGAACGACCCGCCTAGTGGTAGAACTCGCACCAGGATATTTTCTCGATCCCCAACAGGTAAAAATTGCTGGAACTCCTTCCCAATGGACGATTCAACTCCCCTCCCCTCAACGTTCTCGTGGGACATTTGAACCCCTCTTGCAGGGCGTTCCGGAATGGTTTCAAATCACTCAAAATGGCTTTTTTATTCGCCTGCGCGATCGCGATCGCCCCCAAGAAATAACCGTCGATCGCAGGGATAGTAACAGACAACTTGATATTGACTTAAAAGGAGCGAGGGTGCGATCGGAGGACTCCTCAAAAACATTTACTGTTAATCGCTATGGGGTCGAAGAAGTTCGCTTCAATCAATTGGGAAATAATGCCCGCATTACCCTAACTCTTAATCGGAATAGTCCGCGCTGGGAAGTCTCTGATAGTCGGGGCGGAGTCTCCATCGTTCCCGAACAAGGAAGTGAGATTTTAAGAGAGCCGCCCCCCGAACTGTTATCCCAAACAAGAGAAATAATTATTCCCGTCCCCTTACCCACTCAACCGACAATTCCCGATCGCACTAATTTTCCCCAACCCAACGGACGCGCCCTCGTGGTTCTCGATCCCGGTCATGGGGGAAAAGATCCAGGGGCGATCGGTATTGGCGGTTTGCGGGAAACCGATGTAGTTTTACCCATCTCTTTAGAAATTGCTCAAATTTTGCGCGATCGCGGCATAAATGTGGTCATGACGCGCTCAGACGATCGCTTTATCAGCCTACAGGGGCGAACAGATATGGCCAACCAAGCCCGAGCCGATATTTTCACCAGCATTCACGCTAATGCGGTTGGTGATGCTCGTCCAGAGGTCAACGGTTTGGAAACTTATTATTATTCTCGGGGCTATCGTTTAGCGCAGATCGTTCACCAAGCTATTCTCGAAACAGTTCCCATAGCGCGAAATCGCGGCATTAAGCAAGCGCGATTTTATGTCTTGAGGAATACCGCTATGCCTTCCATTCTTGTGGAGGTGGGTTTTGTGACCGGACAAATCGACTCTCGCAACTTAGCCAACCCCGCCTATCGCAGCCAAATGGCTCAAGCGATCGCCCTCGGAATTCTACGCTATCTGCAACAATATCCCTAAATTACCGCAATTCTCTTGTACCCAGAATTTTAAATCCTACCGTAATAACCGATCGCAACAAAAACAACGGGGATCGGATTGGCCTGTGCTAGAATGGGCTGACAACGGGCAAGCAACAGGGATGATAGGTCATGTTTGAACGCTTCACAGAAAAAGCCATCAAGGTCATTATGTTGGCTCAGGAGGAGGCGCGTCGCTTGGGTCACAACTTTGTCGGCACCGAGCAGATTCTCCTGGGTTTGATTGGCGAGGGAACGGGCGTGGCTGCCAAGGTTCTCAAGTCCATGGGCGTTAACCTCAAGGATGCCAGAATCGAAGTCGAAAAAATTATCGGTAGAGGTTCTGGTTTCGTTGCTGTAGAAATTCCCTTTACCCCTAGAGCCAAGCGCGTCTTAGAATTGTCTCTAGAAGAAGCTCGTCAACTCGGGCATAATTACATCGGCACGGAACACTTACTTCTCGGTTTGATTCGCGAAGGAGAAGGGGTTGCGGCACGGGTTTTGGAGAATTTGGGGGTAGACCTCTCCAAGGTCAGAACTCAGGTGATCCGGATGTTGGGGGAAACTGCGGAAGTGCCTGCTAATGCGGGACCCGGCGGACGCACGAAAACACCAACCCTGGACGAGTTTGGTTCCAATTTAACGCAAATGGCCGCCGATGGCAAGCTCGATCCCGTCGTCGGACGGGTTAAGGAAATCGAGCGGGTTATTCAAATTCTCGGTCGTCGCACCAAAAACAATCCTGTCTTAATTGGCGAACCAGGGGTGGGGAAAACCGCGATCGCCGAAGGTTTGGCCCAGCGTATTGCTCAACAAGATATTCCTGATATTCTCGAAGATAAGCGCGTTGTCACTCTTGACATTGGCTTATTGGTCGCCGGCACCAAATATCGAGGAGAATTTGAGGAACGCCTCAAAAAAATCATGGATGAAATTCGCTCGGCGGGTAATGTGATCTTGGTCATTGACGAGGTTCACACCCTGATCGGAGCCGGTGCCGCAGAAGGGGCGATCGATGCAGCAAATATTCTTAAACCCGCTTTAGCGCGAGGGGAATTACAGTGCATCGGCGCGACAACTCTCGATGAATATCGCAAGCATATCGAGCGAGATGCTGCCCTAGAACGCCGTTTCCAACCGGTTATAGTGGGAGAACCCAGCGTTGAAGAAACGATTGAAATTCTTTATGGTTTGCGGGAACGTTACGAACAGCACCACAAGCTGAAAATTTTAGACGAGGCTTTAGAAGCAGCAGCGAAATTGTCCGATCGCTACATCAGCGATCGCTATCTCCCAGATAAGGCGATCGACCTGATTGACGAAGCGGGTTCTCGGGTGCGCTTAATTAATTCTCAGCTTCCCCCAGCCGCGAAGGAATTAGATAAGGAATTGCGACAAATCCTCAAACAAAAGGATGATGCCGTCAGGGCGCAGGATTTTGATAAAGCTGGGGAATTGCGCGATCGCGAAATGGACATCAAGGCGCAAATTCGCACCATCGCTGCTGCCAAGAAAAATGAAGATGGTAGCGAGGAAGAGGGTCCTCACGTTGATTCGGAGGAAATTGCTCACATTGTTGCCTCTTGGACTGGCGTTCCGGTGCAGAAGCTCACGGAAAGCGAGTCCGAAAAGCTCATGAAGATGGAAGATACCTTGCATCAGCGCTTGATCGGTCAAGAGGATGCGGTAAAAGCCGTTTCTCGTGCCATTCGTCGCGCTCGGGTGGGCTTGAAAAATCCCAACCGACCCATTGCTAGTTTTATCTTCTCCGGTCCGACAGGGGTAGGAAAAACCGAATTAACCAAGTCTCTCGCGGCCTATTTCTTTGGCTCGGAAGATGCAATGATCCGGTTGGATATGTCGGAATATATGGAACGCCACACGGTGTCCAAGTTAATCGGCTCGCCACCGGGTTATGTAGGTTACAACGAGGGGGGACAACTCACAGAAGCCGTCCGTCGTCGTCCCTATACCGTCGTTCTCTTTGATGAGATTGAAAAGGCGCATCCCGATGTCTTTAATATGCTCTTGCAAATCCTTGAAGACGGTCGCCTAACGGATGCTAAAGGTCGCACGGTGGACTTTAAGAACACTTTGTTAATTATGACCTCAAACATCGGTTCTAAGGTGATTGAAAAAGGTGCTGCGGGGTTAGGGTTTGAGTTTAGCGATAACCAAGACGATGCCCAATATAATCGCATTCGTTCTTTGGTGAATGAAGAGTTGAAAAACTACTTCCGTCCCGAGTTTCTTAACCGTCTCGATGAGATTATTGTCTTCCGTCAGTTGAGTAAGGATGAAGTGAAAGAAATTTCCGAAATCTTGCTCAAAGAAGTGTTCCAACGCTTAACGGAAAAAGAGATTATCTTAACGGTTACGGATAAATTCAAAGAACGCTTGGTGGAAGAGGGATATAATCCCAGTTATGGGGCGCGTCCTTTACGCCGGGCAATTATGCGCTTGCTGGAGGATGTTCTCGCTGAGGAGATTCTTTCTGGTCGCGTTAAGGAAGGCGATAAAGCAGAGGTTGATATTGATGAAGATAACAAAGTTATCGTTCGTCCTCAACATCAATCTAGGGTTCTTTTAGAAAAGAGTTAAAACTTATTTTTGAGAAGAGTTAGAAAGGGGCGCGATCGCGCCCCTTTTTTTGTGCTATTTTTTTATTGGTCGTGTAAAAAATTGAGTTCATACCAAATCCAGTTACCGTAGACTATCATCATCCAATCCCCTTAAGCAAATCGAGTTTTAAAGGAATCTCAATGATAAATTTTGCTCCCTCTCCAATCGCAGAATGGCACTCTAATTTTCCCTTATGTCTTTCGACAATAACTTGATAACCGATCGATAGTCCCAGTCCTGTCCCACTCCCAATAGGTTTAGTGGTAAAAAAAGGATCGAAAATGTGCTTTTGTGTTTCTGGATCGATACCCTTACCATTATCCGCGATCGCGATCTGAACCCAGCAATTGTCGATCGATTGGGTTTGAATAACAATAGCAGGATTTTGAAATTCTTTATTCTCTCGTGCTGTTTCAATGAGAGCATCGATACTATTATTTAAAATATTGAAAAAAACTTGATTTAATTGTCCTGCATAACACTCAATTTCAGGCAAATTATGGTAGGATTTGACAATTTTAATTTCTGGAATACCTCGATCCGATTTTAAGCGATGTTGCAAAAATAAAATCGTACTATCAAGACTTTGATGAATATCAACCATTTTATTTTGAGCCTCATCTAAACGAGAAAATGTTCGCAATCCCACCACAATTTCTTTAACGCGATTAGCTCCACTTCGTATCGATTTGAGCAGTTTGGGTAAGTCTTCGTTAATAAAGTCAAAATCTATTTCTTCTAATTTATCCTCAATTTCTGGTATGGGATTAGGATAAAATTTTTGATAATCGTTGATAATATCTAGTAAATCTTGCGTATATCGATCGACATGGGGAACATTGCCATAAATAAAATTGATAGGATTATTAATTTCGTGAGCAACTCCGGCCACCATTTGCCCTAAACCAGACATTTTTTCAGATTGAATCAATTGCGATTGAGTCTGTTTAAGTTCTCTGAGAGTTTGTTGTAAGGCTTCCTGCTTTTTTTGGATTTCCTCAATCATCTGATTAAAGGCAACAGCAATACAATATAGTTCATCTGAGCCTTTTAATCTAGCCCGAATTGTCAAATTTCCTCCAGATAATCGTTGACTTGTTTTCACCAAATGCGATGCTCGTTTGGTCACAATGTTATCAAAGAAAAACCAGAGTAATGTTCCCAAAATGGCGATCGCAATTCCATACCCCAGCGATCGCCTTGTGGCATCTCGATAAGCTATAGCTCGAGTAATCCTTAAATCGTATTCAACTGCTAAAATCCCTACACGCTCGGGAAAAGTATTCCCCACCTTAAACTCCAACCCAACTGGATGAAACATCCACAGTGTTTCTCGATCTTTTCTTAATTGTACTTCTGCTCCTACTTGACGGCGAGCCTGAGTCATTTTCTCCCTAAAAGAAGAAGCATTGGTTTCTTCAATAGAGTGATCGCGCAGCGATCGCTGAGTAGACCATAAAACACGATCGTTCTCATCGAAAATTAAAGCGATATTAATGTTGTGAGCACCTGCTAATTGATCGATGAGAATATCTATCCCTCGCTCATCGCGATCGCGATAAAGATATTCTAATAAACCCACAGTTTGATTTCCTGTAAAAATAGCTTGTCGAGTCATATCTGCTTCTCCCCGCTCGAGAGCGAGAGAGATTTCACGTTGAAAAGATACCGCACTAAACACGGTACCAAACAGGAGAAGAATTATGGAAATAGAAAATCGTAGAGGAAAAGGAAAGCGAGTCATAGACGACAGAGAGATCAATATTTATTTCTTGAGAAAAATACAATTGTATCTAGATTTAAGATTGCTCGATCACCTTAACAAAGCGATCGTCAAATAAATTGTCCAGATCGACTTTTTGTTTCAGGGATTCCTGCTCGATTAGAAAAGTAGTTAATCGTTTTGCTCCCTCATGTAATTCCATATCTTGTCCAGAGAGCAAGCCTTTATTCTTCTCCAAATCCATAAGGCGCAATCCTTTCAGAGATTGGGTAAATTCTTCTTGGCTAATCCCTTGACGATCTGCCATCCGTTGCACTGCATCATCAGGGTTTTTCTGAATGTATTGTAAGGCTTTAAACCAACCTTCCGCTAAGGTTTGAAGTTTCTGGGGGAATTTGTCTTGTGTCTCTTGGTAACTGAGGAGAACATCGACAACTTCACCAGGCATTTGACGAGTATCGAAAAGTAAATTTGCCCCTTGTTGGAGTAGTTTGGAGAGAAGAGGATCGTAAGTAATAATAGCATCTATTTCCTTGTCCTCAAAAGCAGTTTCTGGCTCAATCCCATCTAAAGAAACTTGTTTGACTGCATCGAGAGGCAAATCCACACTTTGTAATGCACGGGTAAAAACGAGTAGGGATACAGCCTCGGGGGTTAAACCGACAGTACGATCTTTCAAGTCTTGAATACTTTTAACCTCAGATTGTCCCACTAGCGCATCCCCACCATTAGAAGTATCTAAGAGTAGCCATAGTCGCAAATCGTTATTTCGTTCTGCACGCAGTAGAGCGCTATCCAAAGTTGACGATAATACATGGATTTCACCATTATCAAATGCTCGTCGCATCTCAGCGATACCAGAATACTCAATAATCTCAAGGGGAGCATCATTAAAATAGCCTAGATCGCGAGCTAAATAAAGAGGTTCATATCCCGTCCAACTGGTCAGACCAATTTTTAAAGGTTGTTGGGGACTGGTATTACAAGCGACAAAGAAACAAGTTAGGAAAGCGATCGCCGAAAAGATAAGTCTGTGAGGAATGCGAGAATACTTCATGGGACTCATTTCAGTCATTCATTTTTCTCAGTATAACCTGACTTTTTTTACTTTAGAGGTGACAAGGAGGCTGAAAAGTAGAGAGAGTAGGAATTTGAGCAAACATCCCCAAAAAAGATTGCGATCGCCTATACTTTAGCTTTTAGCTACTTTATCAATAGGACTTGAGGGTGAAGTTTTCCTGTGACTTTTGACCCGAGGTTTGAGGTGCGATCGCCCGTAGATTAACCAAGTTGGGCAATGTTAAGCTATTTTTAAATGGCGATCGCACCTCAATGGGATCGCACCCTTTTATTTACCCATGCTCAAAAACGAACTTTGGCGCGATCGCTCTTTCCGTCTTCTACTGTACCTTGAATGGATTCTCTTAGGAATTGCTCTCATTGCCACCCTTTCCCCACAAAATTTACCCCCCCCTCATCGTTTGGGTTGGCAAACACCTCCTCCTCTGCGATCGCAACCTTTCCCCATCGGTGCGATCGGCTGTATTGGCTTATTGGGATTACTAGGATTGCGTTTGCCAACAGGAGGAAGACTGCAAAAAATCCTCTATGTGGCTTTAGGGTTTGGGTTATGTTGGTTGGCAATTTTCCTCGGCGGTCGCAGGGAATCCCTCTTTTTTGCCCTATTATTAATTGTTGTTATTCGCGCTTGTATTCTCTTCCCTTGGCCGGGACGTTTAACTGTTGCTTTATGTGCTTACGGATTCTTTATTCTGCGCCTCATCTTGAGAATTTATTGGGTTGTTCAGCGCCATAATGCCATTAGGCCAGGAGAAATTGCTTCGGAATGGTTGCGAATTGCTTTTAGTTTTGCTATTAATTCTGCCTTACTATTTGGGCTAGTTTTAGCCTTTGTTTTGTTAATGGTCGGGGCGTTACTTTCAGAACGTCAAAGCCGTCAAGCACTGACTAGCGCTAACGATCGCCTCCGCAAATATTCCCTGTTAATCGAAAATCAAGCCACCCTACAAGAGAGAACCCGCATCGCCAGAGAAATGCACGATTCTGTCGGCCATTCTCTCACAGCCCAAAGCATTCAACTGGAAAACGCCGCCCTCTATTTTGCCCAAAATCCGGAAAAAGCCCGCTATCATCTCACAGAAGCGCAACGTTTGAACAAAGAAGCTCTCACAGATGTGCGTCAGTCTGTAGCCAGTTTGAGAAACCCTCCTTTACAAGGGCGATCGCTGGATTTGGCCTTAAAAAAATTAATCCGAGAATTTCAACAAACTACCCAGATCGAGGTTATTTCGCAATGTAGGGGTTTGGTCTCCAAACCCTCCAAACCCCTACATCCAGAAATTCAAACCGTTCTTTATCGCGTCGTCCAAGAAGCCCTCACTAATATTACTAAACATAGTCAAGCCGATCGCGTCGAATTAGAGATATCCTCGAGTGCGATCGCCATCGATCTAGAAATCAAAGACAACGGTACAGGATTTGAACCGTGCGAAAATACGACAGGTTTCGGCTTGCAGGGAATGCAAGAACGAGTTGAAGCCTTGGGAGGGCGTTTTTCTCTTCACAGTCAGCCTGGTTTAGGCTGTCAAATTTGCATTAACATTCCGGCGATCGGTTGATAGTTGAGTTGATAGTTGAGGAAATATTGAACAAACCGATCGCCCCTCCCCCATCAGGATCTCCGCACATTAAAACAGCACCACTCTCCTCTCCGCCAGAGGGTTGCCACTATCCAACCTTCTTCCTCGAGGCGATCGGCAATGGGTTTAGCTTGGTCGAGGAGAATGCCACTGAGAATACCCCAGCCTTTAGGCTTGGTAATCTCAGTCATTTGGGGAATCATTTCGATAATCACTTCCGCCAAGATATTACAAACAATACCATCGACCTGTCCTCCTGCTAAAGAGAGAATGCGATCGATACTTCCCTTTTGTGCGATTAAATGTTGAGCATCAATGTGATTGAGATCGCGGTTAACCTCCGTGGATTTAATCGCCATCGCATCCGTATCTACCGCGTAGGCTTGCTTTGCCCCGATTAAAATCGCGCCAATAGAGAGAATACCCGAACCGCAACCAATATCTGCGATCGCGATTTCTTCCTTTTCCTCCCCCCAAATCCGCATTTCCAGCGCCTCCAAACAGAGTTGCGTCGTGGGATGAGTCCCCGTCCCAAAAGCCGCCCCAGGATCGAGACGAATGATCGCGCGATCGCTATCCTCTGGGGGAGTCAACCACACCGGATAAATCAAAAAGCGATCGCCCACCTCCTGCGCCTGCCAATACTTTTTCCAGGTACTCCCCCAATCTTCCTCATCAATTAACTTCCATTGCGTCATCGGTAGCGGCATCTCCACCGCCAAGGCATCTTGACGCAACCAGAGAGACAAAGCCGCCAAATCCAAAGAACGCGCCAAACCCTGCGGGAAATATGCCCTCATCGACAAAGACTCCCCTTGTCGTTCGCTAGCCGTCCCCTGACAGCCAAACTTATCCAGCCGCCAAAAAACCAGATCCTCTAAGATCGGTTCGCACAGAACATGAATTTCCCACCAGTTATTTGACATTGTGTTTGAATTGGTAATTGGTAATACTTGTCTCCTCTTCCCCTATTGCCTGTTGCCTATTTGTTGCCTGTTGCCTGTCAAAGCATCACCGTATAAGCATCATTAATGCCAGGAATTTCGGTAATTTCTTTCAACAATTCATCGGGAAGAGGATCGTCCAAACTCACCGCCATGATCGCATTACCCCGCACAATTTGACGACCCACCTGCATACTGGCAATGTTGACATTAAAATTACCTAACAGCATTCCCAGCCTGCCGATAATACCAGGCATATCCCGGTGTAACGTGAAGAGCATATGGGAACTGGGAGGTAAATTAATGGGAAATCCATTAATATTCGTTACCCGAATGTCCCCATCCTCCAGCAAAACTCCCGTGACAGAATGTTCTCCCAAAGAACCTCGCGCGTCGAGATGCAAAGACCCCGAATAGTCAGAAGAAGAAGCATCTTTGGTTTCAATCACCCGAATGCCCCGTTCTTTGGCCTCAATACTGGCATTCACATAGTTTACTCGTTCCCTCAGAGCTTGATAAAGCAATCCTTTCAAAGCCGCAACAACAATCGGTTGACTTTGTTCGGTGGCTAAAATCCCCTGCAAGCGGACGGTAAAATGATCGATGCGTCCCCCCGCCAATTGTCCGACTAAATTCCCTAATGTTTCTGCTAATTGTAAATAGGGCTTGAGTTTTTCCATCACTTTAGGATTCAAACCGGGAATATTGACCGCCGATCGCGCTGGAAGTCCTAATAAAACATCCCGAATTTGTTCGGCAACATCTACAGCAACGTTAACTTGGGCTTCAGCCGTGGAAGCGCCCAAATGGGGCGTAAGGACAATGTTTTCGCCTACTTCTCGTAAAGGCGATTCCCCCAAAGGTTCGCTATCAAAGACATCTAAAGCCGCACCCGCAATTTTGCCTGTTTTTAAGGCTTCAGCCAGAGCAGTTTCATCAATAATCCCACCTCGGGCGCAATTAATAATGCGAGTGGTGGGCTTCATTTTAGCAAGAGCCTCCGCATTAATTAAATTTGCCGTTTCAGGAGTTTTAGGGACGTGGAGGGTAATATAGTCGGACTCTCGGAAAAGAATATCCAAATCCACTAAACGACAGCCTAACTGTTCGGCGCGTTCGGAAGAAATAAAGGGATCGTAAGCCAGAATTTTCATGTCCATCGCTTTTGCTACAGTGGCGACATGAGAGCCAATTTTACCCAAACCGACGACCCCGAGGGTTTTGTGGGAAACTTCGGCACCGACAAAACGCTTGCGATCCCACTGACCCTCTTTCAAAGATTGGTTGGCAGAGGGGATGTGACGAGAGAGGGATAGCATCATCGCTAGGGCGTGTTCTGCGGCGGCGGTGGTGTTACCCTCGGGAGAGTTAACAACGACGATGCCTCGGCGTGTAGCGGCAGGAATATCGATGTTATCAACTCCGACCCCTGCACGTCCGATAATTTTTAATTGGGTTCCTGCGTCGATGACTTCTTGAGTTGCTTTGGTTCCCGATCGCACCATGAGGGCATCATATTCAGGAATAATTTTTATCAGTTCTTCTAGGGGAAGTTTGGTTTTGACATCAACTTGAGCAACTTGAGAGAGAATGTCAATCCCTGCTTGGTCGATGGGGTCAGAGACAAGAACTTTGGCCATAATGATAAAAACAAATTTAAAAAACTACAAAGTAGGAAATTTTCAGGAATGCAGTAGGCATTGTAGCGAGAAATGCACCATAATAAGGAGTTTGTTGCAAAGATTTTGAATTTTTCGGGTTTGTCAGGAACCTCAGCCTAAAGGCGTGAGGCTTGAAAGAGAAATCTAACAGGCCATTCTGACCAGACTAAGTACCCCGCGTACTACGTTATTTTAGTCACGACACCTTGGAATGCGAAGCTAGTTCCCCGCTCTGTCGTTAGCAGTTAAACAATTTTAAGGTCACTGAAATAGTGCTGCTAACCTAACAAGC
>NZ_JACSWA010000468.1 GCF_016888125.1 Spirulina sp. CCY15215 | reverse complement strand
ACAAATATTGCCAGACAATTCACAAAAAAGATGGTTACGTCTATTCAATGTAAAGCCGTCCTATAAGGACGGGGTTTCTACCCAATTTTTCTGATGAGGAATAAAGGCTGAAGTGCTTCCCCATCCTCCCCCACTCCCCACACTCCCCCAATCTTCCCCAAATGCCTGCAACTCTCACTCAAACGACTCTCAACACCCCTACCCTGCACAAACTTGATAATGGCTTAACCATTGTCGCCGAACAGATGCCTGTAGATGCCATTAACCTAAATATATGGTTGAACGTTGGCTCTATCAACGAAGCCAATGAAATCAACGGTATGGCGCACTTTCTCGAACACATGGTCTTTAAAGGCACTCCCAAGCTCGAAAGTGGGGAATTCGAGCGGGCGATCGAAGAGCGGGGAGCCACCACCAACGCCGCCACCAGCCAAGAATATACCCATTATTACATCACCACCGCCCCCAAAGACTTCGCCGATCTTGCTCCCCTACAATTAGAAGTTGTTCTCAATCCTAATATTGCCGATCGCCCTTTTGAGCGAGAAAGATTGGTGGTTTTAGAGGAAATTCGGCGATCGCAGGACAACCCCAGCCGTCGCACTTACACCCGAGCCATGGAAACTTGCTTCCAGCGTTTGCCCTATCGCCGTCCCGTTCTCGGTTCAGCCGAAATTATCGAGAACTTGTCTTCGGAACAAATGCGAGGGTTTCATCGGCACTGGTACGCGCCGGAAAATATGACGGCTGCTGTGGTGGGGAATTTACCGGTTGAGGAATTGCTGGAAATTGTCTCTGAGGCCTGCGATCGCGCTTATGCCCATCATCCCGATAGTTCTGCCCCCACTCCCCCTTCTTTTCAGCCTGAGCCTATCTTTGAAGATATCGTGCGTTGTGAGGAGCAGGACGACCATTTGCATCAATCCCGTTTGGTGATGTTATGGCGAGTACCGGGAAAAGAGGAATTAGCTACAACGGATGCTCTCGACGTACTGGCGGCTATTTTAGGACAAGGGAGAATGTCGCGACTCTTTCGGGACTTGCGAGAAGATCGCAAACTTGTTTCCTCTATTGGTACAAGCAATATTACCCAAGGTATTCAAGGGGTTTTCTATATTGCAGCGCAACTACCTGCCGAAAATATTGCGGAAGTAGAGAGCATTATTCTCGCACATTTACAGCGCTTTCAAGCCGAACCCGTCGATCCTTGGGAACTCTCTCGCATTCGCGCTCAAGTTGCTAACCGTTTTATTTTTGCTAACGAACGACCCAGCGATCGCGCCAATCTTTACGGCTATTATCAGTCACAAATGGGAACTTTAACTCCTGCTTTAACTTATCCCGATCGCTTGCGGGCGATCGAAGCGGAGGATATCCAAAATGTTGCCAAGCAGTACCTCAACCCGAAAGCCTACGGAGTTGTGGTTATGAGAGGAAAAAATTAAACAAGTTGAGTTTTTGTTCATTGAGCAGTTTCGAGGATGCGGATCAAAAACTTGTTACCCGATTTTGTTTTACGTCTAGCAAGAATTTGGTAGAGATCGCAGTTAATGAAAGGATTTGAGGGAGTGCGATCGCCTGAGCGGTTTTAGCCCGTGGAGAAGTCAAGGAGATTGACTTACCGGGTTAAGTAGGAGACTCCAATCAATAAACCTAAAACCGCCAGAGTTGAAAGGAAAAAATGAAAGAGAGATTTTCCTCGTTTGCGAACCATATTTCGCATGGCTAATTTGACATAACTGGCTTGTTCTTCAGGGATTGGAGGTTCTGAAGTTGTTTCATTGACTGGGTTTTGCCCTTCAGAGATTGGAGGCGTTGAAGCGGAATCGCTTGCCGGAGTAGAATGAGCCATATTAAATTAATAATTTCAGAAAATTGTCAAAAAATGTAAGATGCTATATTATATCGCTCCTATTGAATGTTGAGAGGTTCCCCTGTGCCGCCGCAATCCCCATCCCCCAAACCCAAAAAACCCAAAAAAGGAGGACTGTTAACCGATCGCGGCATCAGTAAAATTGAATCTGCGATCGCCGCCAGTGATGCAGAACAAAATCGCCGCGTTAGTTACAGTAAAATCGCCTCTCGCGCTAATATTCCCGTTGATTGCGCTATTTCCATTCTCTATGGCTGTCAACCGGAAAAAATAGCGACGCTCAAATCTTTATTTAAAGCCTTTGATGTTAAATTGCGCCGCAGCGATTATCAAATCCTGCCTATAAAAGAACAAAAAGGAGTCTCTCAAAAGCCATCTGCTCCTAGTACCTCGCTTTGGGTGGGACGGGAGAACCTCGCGACGGAACTGGTGCAACAATTACAGAATTCCTGCTGGTTACTTTGCGTGACGGGTATTGGCGGTATTGGGAAAACAGCTTTTGTCGAACATCTGAGTCAAAATCCTACATTACAACGGGAATTTCCTTTGGGATTAAAGATTGATTTTCAACAACAAAGAGGGGGTTTAGAGGCGATCGCCCGTTTAGTTTTGGGAGAAGAGATTGCCAAACAAGAACTCTTGCAAGGAGGAGAAAGCAACCTTATTGCTGCGGTTATTGCGAAATTGCAATTTCAACCCTGCTTGCTGATCCTCGACAGTATTGAAGTCTTACTCGACGCAAAAAATAACTTTAAAGATGAGACGTTAAAACGATTGTTTCAAGGCTTACTGGCACTTTCGGAACTGCGATCGCGTCTCATTCTCACCACTCGCATTCAACCGCAATTATTTGCTGATTTCTCTAGTACAAAATTTGCGGCGATCGCCCTAAAAGGATTACAACTTGCCACAGTTAAACAGCTTTTTACAACTTGGAGTATTCCTTTAAAAACTCTCACTGAAGAAAACTGTCTAGAAGAAATTACAGAGGTCTATGAAGGTCATCCTCTCGCTCTAAAAATAATTGCCGGAGAAATTCGAGAATATCCCTATTATGGCAATATTCGAGCCTACTGGCGCGAATATGGCTATGAATACGAAATTGACTTGACAGAAGTGGGGCAAGATCCTAACACCTCTTACTTATCCTCCCGAAGTTTATCCAATTGGGTGCGAGTATCTCTGGAAAGGACTTGTCAGCGCTTAAATTCAATTTATCCTTTAGCTTATGAATTACTCTGTTTGGGGGCTGCAAACCGACGAGCCACCGATCCTCAAGGATGGGGATTTTTGATCGGAAATTTTCCAATTAACGAGCAAAAATCAGCCTTAGATACCCTTAATCGCCGTTTATTTTTGGAGGAAGAAAAAAATAACCGTGCTGTTCGGTATTATTTACATGATTACTTGCGTCAAATTGTGTTAAATAGTTTACAGAGATCTGAATAAAAAAGAGGAAAAAATATGAGTGAACTAGAAAAAAAAGTGAATTTCAAAATTTTATCCGAACAGGATGCCTTGAAAGTTCGCTACCGCAAGGCAGAAAAGCAATTTGTATTACCATATCCTGAAGTGGAAGCAGAAGGAAATACTAATGGTGATAATGCCAGGGAAACACCTCCAACTATTCACCTTTCAGCCTTGGTGCGCTTTATTGAATGTGTCAAGTATTGGGCGGGTTTAAAGCACAGTATTAGCAATCTAGGCAATGAATCTTCTCCCCCTAGCTTACATGAAGTTTTAGAAGATTTAAACTTAACAGAAATCGCACATATTCGCTGGGCATTTTACTATTTACAAATGTATCAGCCCGATCCAGGGGATTCCCAATTGGAACAAGTGCGGGGATATTTAGAAGCCTTTCATCATTTTTGCGAATTAGGTGCCTGGGAAGAAGCAAGCGAGATTCTTTTTCTCCGGTTAGAAACGGGAGAAACACTGCACCATCAATTGGAAAAAGATGGATATTTCCAAGAGGCGATCGCCATTTATCAACCGCTTCTCGGACAAGTTAATGCTAAGGTTGACTCGGTTTGTTTACAAGGATTGGGAAATACCTATTATTTGCGCCAAGATTATCAGCAGTCTATTAAATACTTACAAGAATATCTCGATCGCGTTCAAGAAAAGGAAGAATCTCCTCATTTAGATCGGACTTTTCTCTATTTAGGGAATGCTTATTATACCCTAGGAAATTATGCAAAAACGATTGAATATTTAGAGCAGTGTTTGGAATTAACCCCTAATTTTGCGGAATTTTTTGGCTCGGGAGAGACGCTGTTTTATCTGGGCAATTCTTATTATTCTCTGAAACAATACAAAGAGGCGATCGAATATTTAAAGCAATATTTACCCATCGCTCGCAACAATCGTCAAGAACGTATTTTAGCAACGACGTTATTATATTTAGGTAATGCTTATTATTCTTTCCAAAATTATCGCAAAACCGCCGAGTATTTACAAGAATATTTGGATATTATTCCTGATGTAGAACAAGAGCAAGACTTAGAGAAAACTTTACTGGCGATCGGTAATGCCTATTATTATCTGCAAGAATACGGACGTGCTATTAAATACTTGCAAAAACATTTACAACTTCTCAAAAAACAAGAAGGGCAAGTAAAGTCAGCGAATATTTTTCTCTATCTTGGCAATGCTCATTATTTCTTACAAGATTGGGAGCGTACTATTGAGTATTTACGAGGGTATATTACCATAGTTACGAAAACTAATGAAACTTTGGCGATCGAGACAACATCATTATATTTAGGAAATGCTTATTATTATCGTCAGGAATATGAAAATGCCGCGAAATGTTTGCAACAATATCTCAATTTGATCCAAGATAAAGAGCGAGTTCGCGATTTAGAAACAACTTGGTTATATCTGGGCAATTCCTATTCAGTTTTGAAAAATTACGATAAAACTATCGAATATCTACAACGCTATCTCAACCGTGTTGAAAGCCAAAAACAACAGCCCAATTTAACGAAAATCTTTTTAAAGCTGGGTCAAGCATATTATATCAAAGAACAGTTTTCTCCAGCAATTGAATATTTGAATCAATATTTGAGTTTAACTGAGGCAAATAAAGAACAGCGAGAGGCTTTTGAGGAAACTTTATTTGCTTTGGGACGAGGCTATTATATTCTCAAAGAATACGAACAGGCTGTGGAGTATCTTCAGCAATACTTAAATCGCACAGAGACGCGGGAGATGCCCGCAGAATTGGCAATAACGTTATTATATATGGGCAATGCTTGTTATTCCCTACATCGCTATCGTCCGACAATTGAATATTTGCAACAATATTTAACTTTAAAAGGGAAGGAGGAAGAGAAAAAGAACTTAGAAACGATTCTCTACAATCTGGGAAATTCTTATTATGCGATTAAGGATTATACGCAAACGGTGGAATATTTACAGCACTATCTCGATCTAGTAAGAAAAACCTTGGAGAAGGAAGATATTGCCACAGAAACGCGATCGCAGGCTCTGGTTAAACTTGAGGAAGCCCTTCTCAATATTGGTAATGCTTACGGCAATATGGGAGAGTATAATACGGCGACTTCCTGTTATGAAGAACTATTAAGTATTGCCCGCAATATCGGCGATCGCCCTTGGGAAGGAAAAGCCGTGATGCAGTTAGGAAATGCTGATTGTGCTTTAGGTAATTATCGTCAAGCCTTAGAACGCTTTGAAGAACATTTGATCGTATCTGAAGCCTTGAACGATCTGCCAGGAAAAGGAAAAGCCTTGAGTAGTTTGGGAATGACTTATTTTTATTTAGGGAACTATCATAAATCGATTAGCGTTTCTCACAAGGCGTTGAAAATTGCCCGCACAACGGGAGATAAATTGGCAGAAGGGCAAATCTTTGGTAATTTAGGAAATGCCTATCATGCCCTTGGAGATAGCGATCGCGCCATGTCTCTTTATCAACAACATTGGAATATTGCCCGCGCTTCCGGCGATCGCGCTGGTTTGGGGACCGCTTTAGGGAATTTGGGGGTAATTTACGGCTTTTTGGGCAATCATACCCAAGCAATTAAGCATTTACAACAAAGTTTGCCGATCGCCAAGGAATTAGGCGATCGCTATGAAGAAGGGCGCTTAATTGGTCATATTGGAGAAAGTCATCTCCACCTTGAGGAGTATGCCGCAGCCCGAGAGCATTTACAAGAGGCATTAAAAATTTCTCGGAGTATTAATGCCAGGCATTTAGAAGCGGAAGTATTGAAGAATTTAGCGCAACTCAATCAAAAATTGGGGAATTTAGAAACAGCGCGAGAATATTCCGATCGCGCTGTAGCGATCGCGACAGAATTGGAACTTTCAGAACTATCTATTTATCAAGATTTACAACAGCAACTCAAGCCCTCAATTTTAGCAACGTTATGGGAAACAGTGTTAGGTTTAATTCAAAAGCGCATCCCGCGATCTTCTTCCCCTCTTTCATAACTTAAAACTAAAAACTACTAACTACCCACTAACCACTACTAACTAACCACTACTAACTAACCACTACTAACTAACCACTAAAAACTAACCACTAACCACTACTAACTAACCACTACTAACTAACCACTAAAAACTAACCACTAAAAACTAACCACTAACCACTACTAACTAACCACTACTAACTAACAAAAAATGGGTAAAGAAACTGCGATCGCCACTCATGGGTTAACGAAACAATTCGATCGCCGCATTGCAGTCAATGCGATCGATCTGCAAATTACCGAGGGAGAAGTTTATGGTTTAATTGGGGCAAATGGAGCAGGAAAAACGACTTTAATTCGGATGTTGGCTGCGATCGAAGAACCGACGATCGGGGAGATTTTCATTCACGGCGATCGCCTTTTAAGAAATGACACCAATGCGAGGTTAAAGAAGAATTTAGGCTATCTTCCCGATAATTATCCCGTTTATGAAGACTTAACTATTCTCGACTATTTGGACTATTTTGCGCGGTTATATGGGCTAACACAGCCCTACCGTCAGCGTCGCATCAATGAAGTGTTGGAATTAGTGCAGTTAGTCGATCGCAGAAATAGTGCGATCGCAACGCTTTCGAGAGGAATGAAACAGCGTCTCAGTTTGGCCAGAACAATTGTTCACGAGCCGATTGTATTATTATTAGATGAACCTGTATCAGGTTTAGACCCACTCTCACGGATGCAGTTTCGCGAAACAATCAAAACCCTACAAGAAGCAGGGATGACGATTTTAATTTCTTCCCATATTTTAAGCGATTTAGCAGAACTTTGCACCTCAATTGGGATGATGGAATACGGTTTTTTAGTGGAAAGTGCGCCCTTGAAAGAGATATATAGTCGTTTTTCTCGTCCTCAGCTTTTAATTACCGCATTGGACAATTTAGAAGCATTAGAAGCCGAGTTAAAAAATTGCCCTTGGGTAGAAAATTGGCAGATGCTAAAAGAAACAGGAAGCGTGAAAGTTGAATTCTCAGGGACACGAGAAGAAGGGGCAGAGTTTTTAAAAACCTTGATTGCTGCGGAAATTGCGATCGCGCAGTTTAGTTATACTCAAGAAAATTTAGAAGCTCTTTTTCATTCCCTAACCGTAGCCGATTAAACTGCGATCGGCAGGGTGGATCTCAGTTTTGTAAAAATAGCGAGCAAGATGTTTGTCCTTTGGACACGCTACGCGAACGCACTACCCCCATTATGGTTTATTGTAGTGGGAGCGTC
>NZ_JACSWA010000467.1 GCF_016888125.1 Spirulina sp. CCY15215 | reverse complement strand
ACTGTCCGGCATAGTTGTTGATATTTTCATTCGTTACCCATGTTTTCCCTAACCAGAAGTTGCCTTCGTTTCCTTCTGCGGTTATTGCTATTCCGTCGAGTTCTCCGTCTACTTCTTCCAGTTTCTCGCTTATCGCTGCAATTCCTTCTTCCTCGCGACCAATAATACTCGATATCGTCCCTGCTGCTGCACCATAAAGCAAGTCTTCGGCATTATCGGCACGAGAATCAATGACGTTGAGTATATTGGTTCCTCCTGCTTCAGGAAAACGCACCACGGTGGCATCCCCTTGAATTAAACTTGGGTCTGTTGGAGTAACTACTCCTGCTGCCATGAGGTTAATATTTTCGGCGTTGACTTCCCCTGCTATGACGGTATCTCCTTCGCTGACGGCTGTATCGGTTCTGATTAACCGCACTGTGCCATCTTCTTCGATGATGACTTCATTAGCATGACCGATTTCACTGCCTCCGGTAATATAACGAGGGATATCTACGGCTCTGATTCCCCTTGCATTGGCAGGAATGATTACGTTTCCTTCGACTGGGGCGGCATCGAGGACTAAGTTTACCACCATACCTTCGTGAGAGAGTCGAACTTGACTTTTACCTGGAATAGCGGCGAGGGTGATGTTACCGTTTTCGGTGGCTACGG
>NZ_JACSWA010000466.1 GCF_016888125.1 Spirulina sp. CCY15215 | reverse complement strand
CTGATTCGCTTTGCTCAGACTCCCTTGTTTGTGGCAATTCCTCTCCCGCTAACCCTATCGGGTCTAACGGGAGTCCCCTTGCCACATCTTTGATGGAAGAATATTATCGCCAAATAGATGCTGAGGAAGACGACAGATGAGTTTATATATTCTTGACACAGATCATATTACATCTTTTCAGCAAAATCATCCCTTAGTTAAACAACGTGTTGAAGCAATTTCTGCCCAAGAAATTGCGGTTACTGCAATTAGCCTTAATGAGCAAATGCGAGGTTGGTTAAATGCGATTAATCAAAGTGGTAAAAGCGATCGCATTCTTTGGGCTTATACAGGTTTATTGGGGGCAGTACAATTTTTTAATACTGTTCGTGTTTTACAGTTTGATCGCCCTGCATATAATATTTTCTTGGCGTTGCAAAGTCAAAAAATTCGTATTGGGACGCAAGATTTAAGAATTGCTGCGATCGCGCTTTCCGTCAAGGGAATTGTCGTCACCCGAAACCGACGCGATTTTGAGAAAATAACGGACTTGATACTGGAAGATTGGAGAGTTTCAATAAATTAACACGCCAAAGGAATTGGCGCGATCGCAGAATAGGGCGGTTTTCCCATCACCTAAAGCCTAACCCCACCCTGATGACGATTGAGTTGCTACGATGAGTTAAAACTAACAGCTATGGAACGAAACGGGTTTTACCTCGTTTTCTGATACAATGAACAGTAACAGAAAAGTAACTTCACAGCTAATTTTTTAGCCAGGGGAGGTAGGAGTCTGTTGACAGGCCTAAAGAAGCAGTCGAAAGATGCTGAGTTCTCCTCAGTAGAGCCAGCTAATCGACCAGTACAAGCGCGGTTTAAACCCGCTTTCGGTGGGTTAACCCCAAAATCTCCGTATTTTGCAAGCGGGGAGATGTCAATAGGATAGCAACCCCTTGGCGATCGCAAAATCGGGCAACCCCAAATCCCAATCAGAAGATTGTCCTTAGATTGTCCTTGGATTGTTTTTAGATTGTCCTTAACCGCTATGCCGCACTCCTTCAGGAACGCTCGAGCCGACTATGTTTATTCTCAAAAGGCAGGATGTTGAAATTGTCAACATTCAGCACCCCAAGCAAGAAGATCGACAGATTCCCATTCTCAAATATCAAGATCAGACTTTTCGCCTGATTAATATTTACGATGCCGCTCAATCTGAAGAAGCGAAAAACTTCTGGAAGGATCTGACAGATAATCAAGGGAAATTCTGCATTCTTTTGCAAGAGAGAAAACGCCACAGCGTCTGGGAACGCGCTCAAGTTGATATTTTGCAGGAAGAAGGCAAAACTGGAGAAAATGCGATCGCACCGGCTCCTTATATTCAAGCCAGCTTACTCCTCCTCCAAGCCGTTTACTTCGATCTTGAAGAACTTTTAGGAGGACGACAAGCCAAAGTTTTTCAAAAAGAAATGACCCACGCTTTAGCTAACCAGCACATCCCCCAAGCAGAAACAGAAGAAGCGATCGATCGCCTCATCGAAGTCGATCCCCTCCAAGACGATTTTGAAATTCCCTTATGGCAAGAACATCACCTCACTCTCTTTCTCGAAGAACTCTATCGACTCGGTAAAAGTTTTTTTGGCAATGCTAACTTTGCTCGAGGCATTGAAGAGGTATTGCAAGATATTGGCGAAAAAGATCGGCAAGAGTTTATCCGTTGGCTGGGACAATCTTCTCTCGGTCAAGAATGGCAAGTATAAAACACCAGTCACTTTCCCTCGTCACCAGTTAACCAACAACTAACAAAAACTAACAAACCAGTATGAGTCCCAGAAAGTTAACGGAGTCTGATAAGAACGAGATCCTCGATCTGTACCGAATGCCTCGAGAAACCACCTCAACTTTGGCAGAACGATATAGTGTCAGTAGTTCTACTATCAGTCGGTTTTTAAAAAGTCGCCTCCCTGATAACGAGTATGAAGAACTCATCCAGCAAAAGCGGTTGAGTCGCACTCCAAGTGGTGCTGCTCAAGTTTTAAATCAATACCAACAACAAAAAGATGACCCAGAAGCTGACATTGCGACTCCTTCCCCGGTTAGTTTAAGGGGCGATCGCCGAAGGAAAGTTAACCTAGAAGAAGAATCAGAAGAAGAACCAGAAACCACCTCTCCAGCAAGGCGATCGCGTCGTCGTCGCTCCTCAGCCAGCGAAACTGAACTTGAACTTGAACTTGAACTTGAACCCGAACCCGAACCTAAACTTGAACCTGAACTTGAACTTGAAGAAACACCAGCACCGATCTCCAAGCCAATGCCAACCTTAAAACCCACTTTAAAGGTTAAGGGCAAGGACACGCAAAAATATTTTGCCTTAGAGGAAGACGACGGGGATGAAGATGATACCGAAGATGATACCGATGTTAACGTTCATGCTCTTGAGGAAATGCTCGGGGAAGATTTAGCCGATCTCGATGAGGATCTTGATGAGGATGAAGACGATGAAGACGATGAGGATGATTGGGAAGAACAGAATAGTCTTCCTCATTTAAAATCCCGCTTTTCCGATCTCAGTATCTTACCTCTCTCCGAGGCCGCTTTTCCCCGTAGCTGTTACCTCGTCATCGATCGCGCAGCCGAATTAATTACTCGACCCCTCGAAGAATTTAGCGATCTCGGAGATATTCCCCCAGAAGAATTCCACCAAGAGACTCTCCCAGTTTTTGACAATCACAAAATTGCCCGCCGTTTTTCCAAACGTTCCCAGCGCGTGATTAAAGTACCTGACTCACAATTGCTCCAAAAAGCCCGCCCGCATTTACAAGCTAAGGGGATTACCCGCTTGTTGCTGGATGGTCAAGTTTATTCTCTGGTCAGAGAGTAAAGCTACAGGAGCAATTATGGCCATGGAATTATGACCATGATTGTTAAAGGTTGCAAACTTTATTGAGGGGCTACTCTTAAATTTTTAAACTTTTCTTAATAATTTGGGTATATTTGGCCAATATGGTGATCCCTGACCCTTAAAATGGGAAGTATAAAGATAGAGCGATCGCGGAGAATCTATTTCTCGAGCCATCAAGAGAAAAAGAGAGAAAAATTGCGATCGCCTTCTTAAAGAATTCGATAACTTTTTTTAAAATTTGTTACACTGAACAATTTTAACGAGAGTCTTCGAGTTCAATAATCCTTTATTTAAAGCCGTCCTTATAGGACGGGGTTTCTACCCAATTTTTCTGATGAAAGTTAGTCAATTACTTCAAAGATACGAACAAGGAGAGAGAGACTTTTCAGGGATCGATCTCAGTGGAGTAGACTTACAAGGCATCACTCTTATTGGCGTTAATTTAAAAAATGCCAATCTTACAGGAGCTAATTTGAGTCGTGCCTTTTTAACAAAATCTGATTTAAGCGAAGCAAAATTAAGTTGGACTAATCTCAATTTTGCTAAACTCAGTGGCTGTAAATTTATAGAAGCAGATTTAACCAAAGCTAACTTAAACGGAGCTTTTATGGTTGATGCCAAGCTCCCTCGAGCGAGAATGAGTGGAGCAGATTTATCTTATGCCAATTTGCGACGGTCTAATTTATGGGGAAGCAATTTTTGTGGAGCAACCCTACAAAAAGTCAATTTGCGACAAGCCAATTTAAGCGGTGCTAACCTAAATTGGGCAAATTTGTATGAGGCTCGACTGACTGGTGCTAAATTGTACGGTGCTTCGTTTAATGGTGTGAATTTGAGTCAAACTTTCCTAAAAGATGTCGATCTTGCGGGCGTTGATTTAGAAGGAGTTGATTTTAGTGGTGCGAGACTGGGTGGCTCAAATTTGGAAGGTGCAAATTTGGTTGGTGCAAATTTCCAAGGAGCGCATTTACAAAACGTTAATTTTCAAGGTGCAAATCTTACTCGAGCCGATTTTACAGAGGCGTTATTAGATCAAACAAATTTAACGGGAGCAATGTTGCAACAGGTGAATTTGGAGCAAGTCAGAAGGAAGCCCCGAAAGATAAAATCGGTAGGAATAGAAACAAAATTAAGACAGAATAATCACCCTTTTTCTTTTAGCGATCGCTGGCTTGGAGTTGGGTAATTTTAATGACTAATTCATTACCCATTATCAGTTAATTATCAGTTAATTATCAGCTAATTAGCAAGGGAGGATTTGAACTTAAATGCAATATGGGCTTGTTTTCGTGACAACAGGGACAGAGGAGGAAGCAAAGGCGATCGCCTCAACTCTGGTAGAAATGAAATTAGCAGCTTGTGTTAGTATTGCCCCCATGCAATCGATTTACAAATGGCAAGGCAAGATAGAGCGCGATCGCGAGTGGCAATTAACCATCAAAACCGATCTCTCTTTATTCTCTCATTTAGAAGCTAGAATTCAAGAAATCCACTCCTACGAGGTTCCGGAAATTATTGCCATTCCAATTATTTCTGGATCTAATTCGTATCTGAATTGGCTTGGGGAATCGATGCAAAATAGTTCCTAATTGAGAGCCTCCATATCAAGGTTAATTATCAACATCAAATTGTTTGAATAAGGCAGTTAAAACCGTATTGGAGAAAAGAAAACCTTCGGGATCAGTTAACTTTAATATTTTATTATTAGAAAAAGTAGACTGATTTGGCAAAGGAAGAGACTGATTTTGAGAATCAAGGACAACAAGCCAATCTTTTTGAGAATAGGGCGCGATCGCGATCGCAATTTGTCGTCTAACTTCTGGCGAGAATTGCTCTAATTTTACCCCATCTGCCAAGCGTAATCCTAACATTAGGGTTTCCAAGAGAATATCTCGTGCTGATAGTTCCGAGGCATCAATTTTAGCACCATTTTCCACCCAAGTATAGTATTCTCTGCGGGTGCGAGGGCGTGTAAAACGCCAATTTTGCCAATAACTAGCGGCACCCATACCAAATCCATAATAAGGGCGATTTTCCCAATAAATGCGATTATGACGGCATTGATATCCCGATCGCCCATAGTTAGAAATTTCGTAATGTTCTAAGCCATTTTCGGTTAAAGTTTTCTCTGCCATGCGATACATCTGTGCGGCATTTTCATCGCTGGGGAGAGGACTTTCTCCTGGTTGAAATTGTTTGCCAAAAGCCGTCACGGGTTCAAGAACTAAATCATAACAGGAGAGGTGTTCTGGGGACAGATCGCAGGCAGAATTGAGGGAAAATTGCCATTGTGCGAGGGTTTGCTCGGGTAAGCCGGAAATAAGGTCTAAACTAAGATTATTGACCCCGATTTGACGCAGGAGATCGATCGCGGTAAAAATATCTTTAACGGAATGCGATCGCCCGCATCGTTGCAAAAGTTCATCTTGAAAAGCCTGCACTCCCAAACTAAAACGATTGACTCCCAGATCGCGATAGCCTTGAATTTGTTCTCGGTTAAATGTCCCCGGATCGACTTCCATAGAAATTTCTGCATCCGAAGCAATGCCATAATATTGATTCAGAGTTGCGAGAATTTGCTCTAATTGGGGGACAGAAAGTAAAGAAGGGGTACCCCCTCCAAAAAAGATAGTTTTGAGGGTTTCGTGACTTTGGGGGGTTATTGCTATCTCTTGACATAAAATATCTACATATTCCGTGATCGCGCTAAAATTCGTCCCATTACGGCGATCGCCGACCACAGAAACCGGGAAGTCGCAATAATAGCAGCGACGACGACAGAAGGGAATATGAACATAAGCGCTTCGAGGAGTGTCGCGATCGCTTTCCACAATCTTTGTTGTTCTTAAAATTTCCGTTTCGAGCATTCCCTTTCTCCCAAAAAAGAGGCAAGATGATAGATGATAGTTGATAGTTGATAGTTGATAGGGATATTATGCGTCTTAATAATCGTGCTTTTAAGATTCTCGCAGAAGAAGCCAAACTTTGTGCCTCGCGATCGCAGGGTGATGCACAGTATCGTATTGTTCTCAAACGCTTGGAAAAACTGAGGCTACAGTCGGGTTCTCCGGTGAGTAAAGAGGAATTACGGGCAACGGTTATGGATATGTTCCCAGACTTTAGCAGCAAAGCGATCGATGCAGCCGATCGCGCCAACCATCCCTCTAAAATCCTGGGTATCATTAAATCGGGGACAATGGCTTTAGTCGTCTGTACAGGACTTCTCTGGGTGGCTAATTTACCCTATCCTCCTATTCGTCGTCCCATTGCTCAAAATGTACCCCTTTTATTGCTTCCCAGTTTCTTTAATATGGATCGCAATTATCGCGGAGCAATTTCTAAAGTCGAACAAGCAGATCAACTGATTAATCAAGCAACAAGTGGCTCTGATATTCTCTTAGGAGAAGAAAAAGTTAGCCAGTCTCAAAAACATCTTGATGCTCTTCCTGTTTGGTTTTTGGGTTACGAACCCCAGCGTTATTGTACCTTTTTTAGCTGTAGTTGGCGGTTTACTTTAGATGAATTTGAAACAGCAAGAAAGGCGATCGGACGTGCAGAAGCAAAGGTATTTCAAGAAAAGAATGCTTTAACCCAACTACAAGAAGCAGAAACTACCCTCGAACAAGCTAAACAAAAGTATTCAACTACAACCGCAACAGAGAAAGAAAATGCGATCGCCTCCTGGCAAACTGCACTACAAACTATTGCTCTCATTCCTCCTACAACTTTTGCGGGTAAACAAGCACAACAAAAATTCAATTTTTATCGCGAAGATTTTGAGAAAAATGTCGGTAAATTTGAGACGGTTGAAAAAGCAGGAACTTTTGTCGATGTCGCCAAACAATTTGCTTGGCAAGCTGCTAAAATGAGTCAAAATTCCCCTCATTCGGCAGCAAAATGGCAACAAATTACTGGCTTTTGGGAAGAGGCGATCGCACAACTGGAAAAAGTCGATCCTCAAGATAAAGCCAGCTATATTCAAGCGCAAACCAAAATTGCTGAATATCGTGTTAATTTGGCGCAAGTTAAACTTGAGCAAGAAGAAGAACAAGCATCAGTAGAAGCCATTGAAAGAGCAAAAAATCAAATTCAAAATCTTCTCGCTTCGACTCCCGATAATGCCGATCGCGTTAATCGTCCCCAAACCGCAGCCATAATTCAAGGAATTATCAACGAACTACAAAAAGTTCAACCAGGAACAACAGTTTCTTCTGAAGCACAAGAACTGATGGAATTTGCCAAAGCTAAACTAAAAGAACTGCAATAAATTACTCTATATGGCAACAAAACTAGATACTCAACTTCCAGATATCGAATTGCGCCACTTTTCCCAAATCTTTGATAGTGAAACTGTTGTCAAAGAGATTAATTTAAGGATTTGTAAAGGGGAATTTTTTTGTTTGCTGGGTCCTTCAGGATGTGGAAAAACAACGATTTTAAGAGCGATCGCCGGCTTTGAAAGTCCCTCCTCTGGGGAAGTTTGGATTCAAGGACAATTAATGAACAAAATTCCCCCCTATCGTCGTCCAGTTAACACAGTTTTTCAAAGTTATGCCCTCTTTAATCATTTAACCGTCCGCGAAAATATTGCCTTTAGTTTAAAATTGAAAAAATGCCCTAAAAACGAACGTGAAGCGCGAATTCAACAAGCATTAAAACAAGTAAAATTGGAAGAATTTGCTCAGAGATATCCCGATCGCCTTTCCGGAGGACAAAAACAACGAGTTGCTTTAGCCCGTGCTTTAATCAATCAACCCGCCGTTTTGTTATTAGATGAACCCTTGGGTGCATTAGATTTAAAATTACGGAAAGAAATGCAATTAGAATTAGCGCGACTGCATCGAGAGATGGGACTTACTTTCCTCATGGTCACACACGATCGCGAAGAAGCACTTTCTTTAGCCGATCGCATCGCCGTTATCCAACAAGGTAATCTCGAACAAATAGGTTCCCCTCGAGACATTTATGAACGCCCTCAAACAGCCTTTGTCGCGGATTTTATTGGGGAAACTAATCTATTATACGGTTACTTGGATGAAGAGGGAAACATAGTTACAGAGAGCGGATTAGTGCTGAAAACTCAAGGAAGCAAACTATCTCTCGGAAACCGAGAAATGCAGACAAAAGATGAAATTGTTCTCAGTATTCGGCCAGAAAAGATTAAAATTAGAGGAGAACCTATTGCTGATTGTGAAAACTGTTACCCTGGACAGATTCAACAAATCACTTATTTGGGGACTCATCTTCAGATTGTGGTTAGCGCGATCGCCACAGGAGAGATCCTGAGAATTCGACAAACCGATCTAGACTCAAATTCAGAATTGAGTCAGTTTTCAACAGGAGCATTGGTTTATATCGGTTGGCACAATTCAGATAGTTTAATATTTAGTCCAAATACCTAAAAATTCATGAAGACACCAGGATTGCAAAACCTACTAAATTGTATTGAAGAACATTGCTTGAGTAGCGCGATCGCTACATTCTTAGATAGTAATGGTATCCCATTTGTAATTGATTTAAAACGTCAAGGCGATCGCGTCCAATATGGCTACCAAATAGGAATGAGAGAAATTTTCATGGCCAAAATTCTCAATGGTTGCAATCCTTCTGCGTCCTTAGTCCTGCGATCGTTCACATCGGAAATTGACGAAATTACTGAACTCCCCATCAAAGAGTTGCGCGGCTATATTCTCATGCGATCAAAAAATGATATTTCATTTGAAAAAATCCCTGCACATACCATGTTCGCCTGTCAAAATACCGATGCAAAAACAGGAGAACCTTTGCCCCTAGAACAGTCTGTACGGTATTGCTGAAACAAGAAAGCAAATAAAATAAAATCCCCTCCTTTTGCGAGGAGGGGAAGAGGTTTGGCATTTTAACGAAAGCGATCGGGATTTAATTGTCGTCCTGGGCGATCGAGCAAGCGCTGCAAGCCCGATCCCGTTCCTCCATCAGAAGGAGCCAAAAAGGGTTTCAAGTTAATCCCACCAGGAGAACTTAAGCGCACATTGCCACTGGAGGAAGTGTTACCCGTATTAAAAATATTCCCCAATTGTCCGAGAATATCGGCGGGGGAACTACCAGCAGCAAAGGTGCTTACTCCTTGGGTAGATTCTCCACTATCGGCGATCGCAATATTTTCAAAAACGCGATCGCGCACGATCTCCGGACTTTGACCAGGAGGAACCGTCAAAACAATGCGACAAGAAGGGTCTTTTTCCGTGGTCACGCAAACAACATCGTAGTTATTTTCCGTCGAGTTTCGCATTTCCACTAAACCATCCGGGCGATACTGTTCGAGACGTTGAGCAATGACATCGCAACGTTTTTGAGGAGTCCACCCCCCCCCCAAACCTTGAGGAACTGCCCAAGGATAGGCACTTTCCTGTTCTTTGGGGGAATACATTACCGTGGGGCTACCCTCATTCATGGCACAGGTAAACCGAGGCGAATTATCAGTGCTGACTTTTTCCTCCTGGGGTTCTTCTGTATTTGTTTCCTCTGTGTCGGTTGCTTCCGAGTCGAGTTCGGCAATTTGCAGGGGAACTTCTGGAGATTTATCAACGACAGAAGAAAAAGCGAGGGCGTTTCCTCCTCCCAAAAGGGCAAGAGTGGCGAGAGAAAAACCAACTCTTTTGAGAACTAAAGCTGAGTTGCTCATTTGCTGGGTCATGATGTTAGAGAAATAAAAAATAACGAGTCAAAAGCCAAAGCATTTGACCTTAATAAATTGCTGTTATGGTAGAGCAAGTCCCAGTGAAGGCGACGAAATTGCCCGCTTATTTGTTTCCGCTATTTTATTTTTGTTAGAGCCAACCGATGCGATCGGGCGGCCAAAACCGCAAGACAGCACGACCGATCGCCTGATTTTCGGGCAGAAATCCCCAAATGTGGGAATCATTGCTATTGTTGCGGTTGTCTCCCATCATAAAGAGGGCGCGATCGGGTACTCTTGCGGGCAGCAAGCGATAATGGGGCGGTTCGGCAATATAATCTTCCCTTAAGGGGGTATCGTTGATGTAGACGCGGCCATCGTGAATTTCGACCTTTTCTCCTTCTGTGGCAATAGTCCGTTTAATAAAGGCTTGATTTTTTGTATAACCTTGTTTTTGTAATAGAGAAGGAGGACTGAAGACCAAAATATCTTCTCGTTGAATAGGACGAAAATAATGAGAGAACTTTTCCACCACTAGGCGATCGCCGACGTGAAGAGTCGGATACATGGAATCTGAGGGAATATAGCGAGGTTCCGCAATAAAAGTACGAATGACCAACACCAAAGCTAAGGCGATCGCCATAACTTGCAGATTTTCCCACACTATTCCTCGCCAACTTGTCGCTATTGGGTTGGTTTTTGCTCCGTCTTTTACGTCCAAATTCTTATCGGGAGAGGTCATAAATTTACTCGATCGGGAGAATGCCGTACAATCTTCCTCAGCTTATCTCAATCCACTACTTTTTTCTTCTTCCTTATTATAAATTCCTAATCCTGTCCTACAAAGAATTTGTTAGGATGCTTGTATGGCTTATTTTATAGGAAGAATCAGGTTAAATATAATCTATTCTCTATTTTTGCTTATGGAAACTATAGAAATTTTGCTCCTAATTTTTCTCGGTATAATCAGTTATTTTATTGTCAAACGGAGCGTTGCCAATCTGACAACCACACCCATTTGGCTCTTGTGGCTTGTCTTGATGGCTCCCCCCTTGCTGTTAACGGTTTGGATGCTGATCTTGGGAGAGAAAGAGCCGCTCCCTTTACCATTAATGGTGATTCCTTTTGTATTGTGTCCCCTACTGTATTGGTGGCTGATTCAAAAAGGAAGACCCATTCCCGCGCCAGAAGAGACTACAGATTCTCCTACAACCCCGTCTCTGGAACTCTCCAAAAATCCCCGTCCCCTCACTCCCGATGAAGAAAAAAGCCTCCGCAAGTGCTTCCCTTGGGGGGTTTATTACCTACAAGCCGTGGATTATCTCCCCCAAGCCATTCTCTGCCGGGGTAGACTCAAATCTAACCCCGAACAGGCTTACCAAACTGTGCGGGAAAATGTCGAGGACAAATTTGGCGATCGCTTCCTGCTCATTTTTCAAGAAGGTGTCGCCAATAAGCCCTTTTTTGCCCTAGTCCCTAACCCGCGTTCGGAAACGCAGAAAATCCCCACGACGGATACGGAAGAAGTCCTCCAGCGCCCGCAATTGGTTCTGGGTTTATTTCTGATTACCCTGTTTACAACCACATTGGTTGGCGCTGCTTTCACGGGAATTACCCCGGAACAATTCCAAGCAAATCCCCGCCTTCTCCTGCAAGGATTGCCCTATAGTCTTGCTTTAATGCTTATCTTAGGGGTTCACGAGTTCAGCCATTATGGGGCAGCGATTTACTATCGCATTCGCACGACTCTACCCTATTTCATTCCCATGCCTTTCTTTTTGGGAACGATGGGGGCTTTTATTCAAATGCGATCGCCGGTGCCTCACCGTCGGGCGCTTTTCGATATTGCTTTTGCGGGACCCATTGGCGGTTTCCTCGTAACTGTACCGCTATTAATTTGGGGACTTTCTCTCTCGGAGGTAGTAGAACTCTCCGATCGAGCTAGTTTGCTCAACTTTGAAGCACTCGATCCGCGTTTTTCCCTCTTTCTGGCAGTTTTGGGAAAACTAACTTTGGGCGATCGCCTCGGGGTCAATATGGCTATTCATCTGCATCCTTTGGCGATCGCAGGTTATTTGGGAGTAATTGTGACAGCGTTAAACTTAATGCCTGTGGGTCAATTAGATGGCGGTCATATCGTCCATGCCATGTTCGGGCAGCGTATGGCTTTAATTATCGGTCAGATTGCTCGCTTGCTGATGCTCCTCTTTGCCTTCGCGCGTCAGGAATTCATCATCTGGGCGATCGTTTTATTATTTATGCCCAACACCAACGAACCTGCCTTAAACGATGTCACAGAATTGGACAATCGACGGGATTTTCTCGGTCTTTGCGCTTTAACCCTTTTGGTTATTATTTTGCTCCCATTACCGGGTAAATTAGCTAGTGTATTAGGCGTGTGATTTTTTTCAGTCACCAGTTAACTATTATCAAATTTATACATGGCGGAGCTAACACCAGATCGGCGCAACTACTACTATCTCATCGAAGCAGAACGGACGGGGATTCATAAACCCATTTTGGCAGCCCTCTATCGCGTTCATCGCGCCCCTATTTTGCAGGATGATGAAACCGGATTGGGGGTGAGTGCAGATGAAAACATCGATCGCGATCGCCTCGATACTTTTCCAGAACAAGTTCAATATGCAGCCAATCTCATTCGCATTTTGACCGACGATCTCGTGACCCAGAAATGGCAAAATGAGGATCTCTGGAATAGCACAAAAGGGAGGTATAGCGATCGCCTGGTGGAGGTGATTGCTGGGGGCTATCTACCCCAACTGGGAGAGGGATTCATGGGGCAACTTCTGCCCTGCGATGGCGATCGACTCTTACAGGCTTACGAAAATGATATTGCCACAGATTATGAAGGCCGCTACATCCCTCAAAATCTGGCCAATTTAGACCGACAACTCCTCGCTCTGATCGAACGCATTTCGGAATATTATTCCGGGTTAAGCCATCAACGGGAGGCACTCCTCGCGGCGGTACGAATTTGGCGGCGTTTGGATACCGTTGATGCGGCGATCGCTTCCTTGGCACGAGATGAAAAAGTTCCCGCTACCCAATTGCAAGACGATCGCCTTGATGTTGCCCTCAAACAGTTTATTCAGCGTCTTTCCCCCAACTATAGCGGCTATCCTCATCAAAGGGAGGCACTGTTGCGCTTAACCCAATATTGGCGACAATTGCCCACCCGAGAAGATGCGATCGACTCCCTGGAAAAAGCGACCAACCCCGATCCTGGGCTACAAGTTTTCGATGCTTCTCTCTTAAATTTCGTGCAGCGTTTGCCCCGTTACTATGAAGGTAAAGGCAGTCAGCGCAACGCCGTAACGGAATGTTTTCGCCTCTGGCGACAGATAGATTCTCGTGGCTCCGCTTTGACGGCTTTGGGGATAGATCCGGAAATTCTCACCGCCAGCACTGCATCCCCAGAGACTATTAAAAAAGTCGCCGTGCAACTCGATCGCGAATTATTAAATTTTGTGCGTCGTATTCCCGGTGCCTACAGCGAAAATCACCAACAGCGCGAAGCCCTCATTCGCATGGTGCAGTTATGGCGAGGCTTAAAAACCCGCTCTGCTGCCCTCGCTTCCCTAATTGAAGATACTAAACGTCTGGAAAAAGAACGAGCAGATGAGAAAGATAAACCCACAATTCTCCTTCCCGATCGCCCCGATCGCTGGACGCGCCACAATATTCAACTCTCTGCCACGATCCTCCCCAATGGCAATTTTACCTGGGCGGAAGCGACCAAAGGCGGCACGCGAATGCCTCCCGATGATGCCACCTTAAACGCTATGATTCGCATTGCGAACTTGGCTCAACAGGCTCGCGATCGCATCGGTCGTCCCTTTATTGTCACCAGTTGGTATCGTCCCACCCATATCAACCGCGCCGTGGGAGGAGCTAAATACAGCCGCCATATTGTCGGCGATGCGATCGATTTTGTCTGCGATAATCTCACCGGGAATCAACTCTACTGGCTGCTTGACCCTTGGTGGCCGGGAGGATTGGGACGCTATCTCAAATATCCCAATCTCTGTCATATTGATGGCAGAAACTATCGCGCCCGTTGGCATTATTAGGGGGATGGGTTGTAGAATATGGGGAAATTACCGCTTGGCAGAGAATTGAGAGAGAGGAAACGAGCCTTAATTTTGTCCTTTTAATTTTGTCCTTTATGATTCCTCCTTTATTCTTAATCGAAGAGACTGGTATAGTTGGAGTAGTGGTGCAAATTATCAGCGTTCTCGTCATTCAAAGTTTGTTTTCACCAGTCTTCCAGGGTAATTTTTTTCGGGTGCGATCTTCTTGGTAAAGAATCTAAAATTATTAATAGCCCCTTATGAATTAATCGCGATTTAGTAAGTTTAATCATCTATATGACCCACTTTAGGGGCATTCTAAGCCTAGACGTTAATTTCTAACCCTCAATCACTATGGTTTCTCAATTTCTGCCCCTGCAACCCATTCTCGCGCAAGCTGCTACAAGCCCCCCCGCTAATCCTCCGCAAAGTTCGGGAAAGTTGGGACAAATTGGACTGATTACAAGTTTAGTCTTATTTTTGGCTCTGGTCGGGGTTCTGGTCTATGGCAAATTGAAAATTTACGACCAGTTCCAAAAAGACATTAAATTTGAAAAATATAAGTCCCAAGATTTGCAAAAACGTCTCAAACTGGCGTTGAAAACCATTCAAAAAATGGAGACAAATCCGGACTTAATTCACTCGCGGGAATTTAACCTCGATTATCTGCGATTGCGAATGGATGAGGAAGTTTTTCACTATGCGATCGTCAATCAAATTAAAATTCGCGTCAAACAATTAATTAGTGTTGCTCTGCGTCCGAATACCTCTCAACATCAAGTGGGTATTGCGACAACTGGTCGTCAAGTTGATGAAACTTTTGATGTCACTTACGAAACGGAAGCACGGGGAAAAAGAGTCAAGCGAATATTATTTCGTATTCAAGTGAAGTTAACTAAGTTACCGACGCAATCAACTTCCAGTACAATTAATCAAATTATTGATTGTATTGAAAAATTCTTAAGTCCTAATGCCGATCACGAAAATTGGCAGCCTACGATTCAAGGTAGAGTTATTTTAATGGAGTGGGATCAAAAGGCAAAACCGACACCTCTGTTAGTATTAGAACAATCGGGAGATGGAGCTAATGTTAGTTTCCGAACTAATCCCAATCGTCTCAATGCCATGGGAGGGAAAGAAGGGGCTGTACCACCCCCACCCCCACCGTCGCGATCGCCGAAACAAAGACCAGCCCCAGGTTCGGGTAAATCCCAGGGTGGGAGCAAGCGTTCTTCTTCTTCTTCTTCTTCTTCTCGACGTTCTTCAACTAGGCGTTAGTTAAAGGAGTTATTTAAAGATATACTCTAGATTTTTGTTCGCTCAATAACTCGTTCTAGTGAGTATTTTCTGTTCTGAAAGTCGTCCATCTTCCATCTGGATAATACGTTCGGCAACATCGAGAATGCGGTTATCGTGGGTGACAATGAGAATTGTACATCCTTGTTCTCGAGCCAAGTTTTGCATAATTTCGACAATATCGCGCCCGGACTTACTATCGAGGGCGGCGGTAGGTTCGTCAGCTAGTACCATTTTAGGATGACTGACGAGGGCCCGGGCGATCGCCACGCGCTGTTTTTGCCCCCCAGACAGTTGAGCGGGATAATAGTTAATGCGATCGGCTAAACCAACGGCTTCTAGCATTGTAATCGCCCGTTCTTTGGCTTGATGGGATGAGATGCGATCGTGTAGTTCAATGGACATTTGCACGTTTTGTCTGGCGGTGAGGGAGTTTAATAAATTATGTGCCTGAAAAATATAACCAATATTACGACGAACTTGCACTAAGCGATTTTTTCCGGCTCCGACTAATTCTTTCTCGAATACCCGCAAACTTCCTGTTTGAGGCGATCGCAGTCCTCCCATCAGGGTGAGTAGGGTTGTTTTGCCTGATCCCGATGGACCCTTCATAATGACAACATCTCCCGATCTCAGGGTGAGATGAATATCAAACAAAATTTGTTTTCGCAGATCTCCTCGACCGAAATAGTGGTCGAGATGGGAAATTTCTACAATAGGCTGCATGGATAGTTTTGGGGGTCTAGGATTCAAAGTTCGAGGGAAACTTAACATATTCTAGTTGGAATTGAGCGAGTAAGTTCTGATAAATGGGCAGGATTTTTTGATAAATTGCTACATTTTCAGGGATAGGAAAATATTGCTGTTTTGCCTCCCTCGTTGTTGAGATAATATCTATTGACAAGCTGACCAAGAGAGTCGAAGCTAACATTACCCTAGAAATAGGAGGCTCGAAAGAGCAAAAACGCTATGCGTACAGGGTTGTTTAGTTAGATACAGTAATTGTCCTGTTAA
>NZ_JACSWA010000465.1 GCF_016888125.1 Spirulina sp. CCY15215 | reverse complement strand
GACCCAAATAACGTAGTACGCGGGGTACTTAGTCTGGTCAGAATGGCTTGTTAGATTTCTCTTTCAAGCCTCACGCCTTTAGGCTGAGGTTCCTGACCATCTCTAAAGTAGGGCGCGATCGCCTCTGGGAAGAGTTGAATTGGGGGATTCTCGTGGTTCTCCAACCTCTGCTAACATTGAATTACTTTACGCTCATGCCCGCCTCCCCGTTACCGATTACAATTTCCCATAACCCATAAATGTTAAGTAGCTTTGAACGCTTGTTATTTATTCGGCGCGTCTCGATCTTTCAGGAATTGCGAGATGAATTTTTGGTGAAATTGGCTTCAGCAATGGACGAACTCTCTTTTCCCTCGGATCACACCATTTTTGAACAGGGAGAAGAAGGGCGATCGCTTTACATTGTGGTTTCGGGAAGAGTGCGAGTCCATTTGGGCGATCGCGACTTGGCCAAATTAGAACAAGGCACCTTTTTTGGCGAAATGTCTCTCTTTGACGCGGAACCGCGATCGGCTTCTGTTACGACACTGGAAACTTGCGACTGTTTAACTCTGAATCAATTACAACTCATCGATGCGATCGAAGAAACCCCAGAAATTGCTGTTAATATTACGCGATCGCTTTCTCGACGCATTCGCGAATTAAATGGCAAGATTAATACCTATGAAAAACAATTGAAAGAGGTAAACAGTTGAGACAAAATGCGATCGTACTTATTTAAGTTGTTCAAGAAACTGAATGAGTTGTCTTTTCTCTCGAAAAGTGGCTCGGATTATATCTCCATTACTGTAGTCGATTGTCACCTTAAATCTCTCAAATTCGCCTTCTGGATTGAAAAAATCGAGTTGCTCCAAGTCAATTAATATATTATCAATTGCTTCAAACTCATATTTCTTGCCAAACAGAGGAATTAGGCTAATTTTGACGATATATCGTTTAAGAACTGCTTGGAGTCGATCCATAAATCGATCGATTTGGTCTTGAGCGATTTGGTCTTGAGAATTTTTTATTAAATGTTCTTTGATTTTTTCTTGCTCTGAAATTCTCAAATTTTTCAGTTTTTCAACAGCAATAGTATAACTTTTTCCAACAGTTTCTTCATTAAAAGCAATATCAAAATCGATTTCTCTAAAAGCTGTAATTACAGCTTCATAAGGTATATAAATCACAGAAAATCCATTGTTTTCGAGTTGTTGTAAAGCAGGCTGTGTAAATTTACCCGCCAGAACTACACCATAAAATGGTGCAGATAGTTTATGATATTCAATAATCGGTAAAACTGAACCTTGAATTTCTTGAGCTTTATTTTTAGAATGTTTTGTGTATCTGCGCCAAGCTGCCTCAATAAATGCAATTGGCTTGCCAATTTCATCCTCTGTACCATCAATTTCAATCACGAAGTCTAGATCGTGTTTATTTCCATGTCTATCCTTCCAAGTGACTTTTTTACCTTGTCTTGCTGTACGATTGCGTTGCCAATCTAGATAATAGTTTTGGGATTCAGTAAATTCTTGCAATCTGGGTTTAAGGATATGATTTAGAACAACATTCTCAACAAATTTACCTAAATTTTGACCAAATTGGTGAGCAGGAGATCGTGCCATGATTTACCTATTAATCCAAAGAATTCCTTCCTGAAGTGGAACGGTATGTTTTCTATTTTTCCATTTTATGTTTCGATCTCTAATTTTTTCAAAAGACCAAGATGTAAATCCTGATGCTACAGCCAGTTTACCCAGCCATTTTTCGACGGGGACATAAACGCCATAAGGGGCTGAATCTCCAATAACCATACAAATCTGACTATCAGATTTAGTGACCCGATAAAGAGCGCGCAATACCCTTCCCATATCCAAGAAATAAGCAGCAATCATAGTATGATACTTCTTCCTTCCTCCTTTTGTTAAGCGGACTTGAGCTAATGTTTGACAAACAGAACTCAATTCATTATTGATTGATTCAATAATGGGTTCGGCAAGTAATAAATCTAAACATAATCTATCTTTAGAAACGTGCTGCGAACTCGATCGCACCAGAAATCGACGGACTAACTCATGCAAATCTCCCCAATTATTTACCTCTCCCCAAAAAGTCATTTCTAAACGAGTAGCATCAGCATAATCATAATTATTCGCATAAGGAGGAGAAGTCAGAACAAAATCAATGGAACGATCGCAAATTGTTGCCAATGTTCGTGCATCTCCTTTGAGAAGATTGGCGTGACTATTTCTCACATTATCTTGCATCTTCTCCATATCTTCTCGCATGAATTGAACTTGATAATCTAGTGCGATAAATGGGTTTAATACCTTAGCTTTGCGCTTATTTGGAAGAATGTATTGCCATTGTGCCGTCCCGACATAGCTCGTGGGTCGTAAAATTGCAGAAATGGCTAAAAAAACTAAATCATTAATCCCCTCTGATAAATTTTGTGCAACTGTTAAATAGGCTTCTTTAATTTTCCAGAGGTCTTGTAAGTTTTCCTCTGTATAGCACTGATTCAATAACTTCGGAATATTCTCAGGAAATACGGGATCAATCTTAAGAGCAATATTTTTAATTTCGGCAATTGTGTCTAAAAATTCACTAACAGTAGAGTACCAGTGCAGTTTTCCACAAGCAAGTCGATAAACGAAGGGATGGGATTCAACGCCATAGGAGTTAATACTATAGCGATCGCAAGCAACACAAACAGTTCCAGAACCCACAAAAGGATCGAGAACTGTTTGAGGCTTCTTTTCTAAAAGAACTTTTTCAACCCAAGTGGCAGAAAAACCCGCAGAATAGCGAAACCAACGATGAAGAGGCAGTTTCATATTATTAGTAAAACTTCCCCATTTTTCTTTCGTTGCTCCTTTTGAGGAAGAAGTCAATAAATCAGGGGTAGAAAAAAGTTCGAGTTGAATGCCCTTCGTCATTATATACTAGGAATATTGCTCAATTGTTCGCTGAATTCTCAAGATATTGAGCTATTTTACTCCTTAATGGCTAAGTTCTGGCAACATTTGCCTTAAAAGTGCGATCGCCATTCCCATTGAGGCTCTAGAATAGAAAAAACGGGAAATTTCCCCCTTTATATGAACGAGCCAATTAGTAAAATTACAACTTCAAAACCCTCCCTCGAGTTAGAAAAACTCTTTCCCTTTAAACTCGATCAGTTTCAACAGCAAGCGATCGCCGCCCTCAACTCGGGCAAATCCGTTGTCGTCTGCGTTCCCACGGGATCGGGAAAAACCCTCATTGGAGAATATGCCATTTATCGCGCCCTAAGTCGAGGCAAACGAGTCTTTTATACAACCCCCCTCAAAGCCCTATCTAATCAGAAATTTCGCGATTTTCGTCAGCAATTCGGCGAAGAGAATGTGGGACTACTCACCGGAGATGCTTCCTACAACCGAGAAGCGACGGTGTTAGTGATGACCACAGAGATTTTCCGAAATATGCTCTACGGAACTCCCATCGGACAAGTGGGAACTTCCCTCACGGATGTAGAAGCCGTAGTTCTCGATGAATGCCACTATATGAATGATAGTCAGCGCGGGACTGTTTGGGAAGAATCAATTATTTACTGTCCGCCCCAGGTACAAATAGCAGCCCTCTCCGCTACAGTGGCGAATGCCGACCAACTCACCGACTGGATCGGACAGGTTCATGGTGAAACCGTCCTCATTCACTCCACTTTTCGCCCCATCCCTCTTGAATTTAATTTCAGCACCCTCAAGGGTCTTTTCCCTCTCCTAAATGAGAAACAAGATGCCGTCAATCGTCGCTTATTACCCCAAGGACGGCGCAACCCCAAACAACGCTTGAGAAAAGAAGATTGCCCCCCCATTATACAAGTGGTGAAGCAACTAGAACAGAAAGATATGTTGCCAGCGATCTACTTTATTTTTAGCCGTCGGGGATGCGATAATGCCGCAGAACAATTGCCTGGATTTAATCTCGTTAATCCAGGGGAGGCGAGGGAGTTAAAACAACGTATTGAGGAGTTTTTGGCTTGGAATCCCAGTGCTGCCCGTAGCGGACAGGTGGAACCCCTGCATCGCGGTATTGCTGCCCATCATGCGGGAATTTTACCTGCTTGGAAGGGGTTTGTCGAGGAATTGTTTCAAGCAGGGTTAATTAAAGTCGTGTTTGCTACGGAAACTCTGGCCGCCGGAATCAATATGCCCGCCCGCACTACAGTGATTTCCGCCATTTCCAAACGCAGCGATCGCGGTCATCGTCTTCTAACGGCTTCTGAATTCCTGCAAATGGCAGGACGGGCGGGACGGCGGGGTATGGACGAAAAGGGCTACGTGGTTACGGTACAAACGCGCTTTGAGGGACCCAAAGATGCCGCAACTTTAGCGTTGAAACCCCCAGATCCTTTAGTAAGCCAGTTTACTCCCACCTACGGCATGGTGTTGAATTTACTGCAAACCCATCGTATTGAAGAAGTTAAAGAACTACTCGAACGCAGTTTTGCCCAATATATTGCCACACTCGCCCTCGAACCGGAAAAAGAGGCGATCGCCTATCTAACCACGGAATTAGCCAGACTGGATGTTGAACTTGCCCCAATTAACGACAAGCAATTCTCCCATTACGAGAAACTTAAACAACACCAGCGAGAAGAACGCCGCTTATTAAAAACCCTGCAAGAACAAGCAGAACAAACTCATCATCGGGAAATTACCCGCGCCCTGAAGGAAATATCGAGCGGGCGAGTGGTTTATCTTAAAGGTAGACATATTAAAGTCGCGACCCCCATTGCTGCCATTGTCTTCGCCCAAACCCCAGGAAGCGGTCAAGCCCCTTATTTCGTCTGTTTGGGAGAGGATAATCGTTGGTATGTGGTAGCCACTGCCGATATTATTACCATCGATCCAGCTTCTTTATCTCTTTCTCTTCTCGATACATTAGTTCCTCCCGATACTTTAACGATTAAACTAGGGCAATCTTTTAAAGGAGATGCAATTAGTGCGGAAGTTGCTCGCTGCATTCCCAATAATGCGATCGCCGCCCTAGAAACCCCAGAAGTTTACGAACAGCGCCAAAGACTTGAAGCTGTGGGAGAACAACTGCAAAATCATCCCCTCATGCAATGGGGAAAACCAGGAAAACTCCTCAAACGCAACAAATATCGTTCGGAACTGCGATCGCAACTGCGCGATCGGCAAGAAAAATACAAGGACTATCAAACTCACCACTGGCGGGAGTTCATGAGTTTAGTCAAAGTCCTGCGGGAATTTCAGGCACTGGATGGATATGAACCTACGGATCTGGGCAAGGCGGCGGCGGCAATTCGCGGGGATAATGAGTTATGGTTGGGTTTAGCAATGATGTCCAGTCAGTTAGATCGATTACGTCCCCAAGATTTAGCGGCGGCAGCTTATGCCTTAATTTCTGAATCCCCTCGCCCCGATACGGGAACAGCTTATCTGCCTCCCCAAGAAAGTTTAATTGCCCTCAAGCAACTTTCTCCTTTGCGAAAAGAGTTAATTAAATGTCAATATCATCATAAAGTGAGCTTACCGGTTTGGTTAGAAGAAGAGATATTAGACCTCATTGGTATTGTCGAACAATGGACATTAGGGGTCGAGTGGGATGAAATGTGCGCCCAAACTAATTTAGATGAGGGTGATTTAGTGAGAATACTGCGGCGGACAATGGATATTCTCTCACAAATTCCTCATGTTCCAGGATTATCGGAAGAATTAAAACGCAATGCGAAACAGGCACTACAGTCCATGAAACGTTTCCCTGTGGAAGAAATGACGGTTTGATAATTGATAATTGATACTTACGCAGCTAGGGAGCGAGACGCTCCCACTCCCCTATTCTAGATAGTGCGGTCATTTTGCCCGTTTATGCGTGAGTCCTAGATTATTGATAATTGCCAAAAATGTCCTCTCAACTCCAACGATTAACGATCGCCCCGCAACAGCAACGAGACCATCAAATCCTTCTCACCCCAGAACAAAAACACTATTTACTGCGGGTATTGCGATTGGGAAATGGCGATCGCTTTATTGCTATGGATGGTCGAGGCAAAGCCTGGATCGCAGCTTTGGAAAATGAAGGCGCGATCGCGATCGAACCGTTATCCCTACAAAGTGAATTATCTTTAGAATTGACCCTAATGGTTGCATTACCCAAAGGGAATGGATTTGATGAGATTGTTCGGTGTTGTACCGAGTTGGGGGTCAGCACATTTGTGCCTATTATTAGCGATCGCGTCCTGTTGCGTCCGAGTCTGCAAAAGCTAACCCGATGGCGCAGAATTGCCACAGAAGCCGCAGAACAGTCGGAACGGGCGATCGTGCCAACAATTCTCGAGCCTCAATCTTTTCAGATATCTTTACAAACCGTACACTGTTCGGAAAAATATATTTGCGTTGCGCGAGGGGAAAATGCTTCCTTATTATCCTGTTTGCAAGAGGGAAAGAGAAGAGAAATTGCACTCTTAACGGGTCCCGAAGGTGGTTGGACGGCTCAAGAAATAGAGAAAGCAAAGATAGAAGGTTATATTCCGGTTTCCTTGGGGAAGCGCATTCTCAGGGCAATTACCTCGGCGATCGCATCGGTTTCTTTGGTTGCTTCTTTCACTCAAGAATCTCATCTTTCTGAATCCCAAAAAATTTAGGGAAGTCATCAATCCACAGAATAATCTTGGCGATCGCCAAAATAATTTTGCCAATTAATAACTTCCCCAATTTTAGTAACCGAGTGTCAACCCGTTATAAGCAAACAAACGCAATTTAGACGTTAGCGGTTTCCCGAGGGGCGCTAGGAGTAGGGCCGATCGAACCGTTAAACTTGCGATAGGGAACAGAACCCATATTGATACTTGCAGTAGCAACCCGAGCCGAAGCGACTCCTTTCGCATTGCTGAGGCCGCGAGCAAGACTCATGTAAAGTGCGGGATCGCCAGCTTTGGGCTTCCGATCCTGCGGAGTATAGCTCCGTACCGTGGTTTGCCAAATGACTTGAGGGAAACCTAAAATCGAGCGATAGTAGGCACCATAGCGAGGAGATTGAATATTAAAGGGTGTTTCTCCCGTCTCCCGTCCGGGCAGAATGCGCCGACGTTGATAGGGAACGGTATCATCGCCAAAATTCTCAACATATTCATCGCTATCGAGCAATTCATCGATGAATCCTTGAGGACCTTTAGTCGCAACTAAAATCGACCAAGCAATTTTCTCGCGTTCGCTGTAAACATCCCGGCCTAAAACCCTCTGAACGGTCTGTTCCACAAAGCGATAGTTGCTGTTGAGGTCATAAAAACTCCGCCGATAGGTATCGGAAAGCAACAAACCCCGAATGAATTCTCGCACGGTGATTTGACCGCAACGAAGCTGGGATTCCAAAAAAGTTTGGCGATCGCACTTAAACGCATGGAAAAAAATCTGGCGATAAGCCGCTTCAATCAGATCCCCCGTATCTCCAGGAGATAGGACGTTTTCTGAAGAGAAAATTTTGGGCTTCTCATCACCCGCCACATCATAACCTTTAACTCGCCCGTTTTGGGACTTTGGAGCATAGTTAATTAGAGGAATAGCCAAGTTAAAACCTCCGTAATCTTATCGAATTTTTACAAAGCTTAATCTCAATAATAATGGAGTTGGGGTCTTTCGCTCTAATAATCTTATCAATTCTTACCAAATTATTTTAATGCCATAACAAGAGTTTCAGAGATTTAAGATCACCTACAACTCAATGCACTAAGCTATTATTAAGTCTACTGATTTTAACAAAAAGTAAAAATATGTTTACTTTTCTTTACATAGGGAGAAATAACAGTGAAGGGAAGATGCAAAGAAAAAGAGGAAAAGGAGAAAAATCTATCCTTCCGTCTTCCCGATTCCCGATTCCTGATTAAGTTTCAGACATAGTTGATGAGTTGAGCATTGGAGATAGATAGGCTACGGTAACACCTAACGCAAAACCCATAACATTGCGAAATAAGGGCAGCCAGTCCGAAGTTCTCGTCACCACCGGACCGATACCAAAAGCGAGAAATAAAATTCCCCACAGGGGAGAGAAAATTAACGCCCACTGCCAGGCAAAAATTTGACCTTCTTTACGAGGAATAGCGGCAAACCCGCAAATCAGACCACCGAGAATAGAAGTAATGAGGGTGAAAATCCATTGTTCTCTGGGTAATCCTGGGACAACACCGCAGCCACCCTTTTGTAAACAGGTAGCAACGGTTTCCATCGTATTAACAATAGAACTCGTTTCCCCATGATCGCGAACATAGTAGAGATTGCCGAATCGTGTTTGTAGCTCAACCCAAAAGGTTCGCGGCAAAAACTCATAAACGTCATCGCCAACACTAAAGGCTAACAGATTTCCCCCTCGGGGGTCAGCAACGAGGAGGATGCTGCGTTCGTCAAGTCCCCAATACTTTTTAACTGCACGACCGGGAGAGCGATCGTTTTGCGTCAGAACCCGTAATTTCCAACCAGTCTCTTGTTCAAAGTGGTCAAAGCTATCTTTTAAGGATTCTTCTTGAAGGGAGGGCAGAAGGTTGGCTAGATCGACGATAGGAGTTTGAATATCGGGAAGAAGTTCGGGATTATTCACCGCACTGGCATTGGGGGCAACGAACCAAACTGAAAAGGCGGCAAAACAAGCCACTAAGGAGATAAACAGGCGCTTAATCAAGGGGTTTTGCATTGGCAATATTAATTAACTGTGTTTGTTATCGGTAAACAAATTATAAGAAATATTTTGATTCTTTACAATTTTTAATTAATCTCTAGAAATTGTCGGACTTGTCTCAGATAGGTTGCGGGATCTTCCAACATGGGAAAATGACCCGTTTTGGGAATTTCTCTATAGGTGATTTTAGAATTCAGCGCTGCCGCACTTTTTCCTAACCTAGGGGGAATAATTTGGTCTTTTCCTCCGGCAATCAACAATGTGGGTATCTGTAAACTGGCAAAGGCTTGGGGCATTTCTGTGGCGGCTTTTTTGCTGACGGCGGTTTTTATGGTTTCCGTCGCTGTTTCGCGATCGGCTTGTAAATAGTCTTCTAAAAACATCCGATTCAGGCGATCGCTCAAAGGACGATGTAAAAATCGCATCATAAATAAGCGCCCGGCAAAAGGCACGCTCATAAACCACTGATATCTGAGCTTAACCACGAGAGTCCCAGCCACATGAAAAGCAGGAAAGGTAATTTTGTTGTAAGTAAAAATGCCGCTACAAGTTAGAATCAGTTTTTCAATTCGTTGAGGATAGCGACAGGCAAATAATGTGGCGATCGAGGCACCAAAAGAATGAGCCATGAGAGTAAATTTCTCAACCCCCAATTGAGCCAACAAAATCACTAAATCTTCCGCATATTCTTCCAGTTCGTAACTTAAAGACGGCGATCGCCCCGCTAAAGTAGAACTGGATAAAGTAGAACGGCCAAATCCGCGAAAATCATAGAGCAAACAATCAAAATATTCGCAAAGAATGTTCGCCACATCCTCCCAATACTTTGCCGATCCCCCCCAACCGTGCATAAACACGAGAACGGGTTTTGACAAACTTTCCTTTTCTTTGCGTACCCATTGATAATAATGTTCAACTCCCCGAACACTGATTTTTTCTCCTTCCGCTTTCATTTTGATTTATGCTGATTCTGGCTTCAAAAGAGTAGAAGGATGAACTAAAAGTTCGGCGGTAGAACGTTTTTCCACCATTTCCTTTGTAATCGCACAACGGCGCAGATCTTTACGCGAGGGTAACTCATACATTACCTCGAGCATAAGTTCTTCAATAATCCCCCGCAGCGCCCTGGCTCCGGTTTTGCGTCGATAGGCTTCTTTGGCGATCGCCCGCACAGCTTCAGCACGAAACTCTAACTGTACGTTGTCCATCCACAATAGCTTTTGATATTGCTTCACTAACGCATTGCGAGGTTGAGTGAGAATTTCCATCAAGGCTTCTTCATCCAATGGATGTAGTACCGCCGCAACAGGCATCCGACCAATAAATTCAGGAATTAAACCAAACTTGACTAAATCTTCCGGTTCTAAAGATTGCAAGACATCCGCAGTGCGCTGTTCCTTAGAGGGTTGGGCTTCTCCTGGCTGAATAAAGCCCATAGATTTTTTCCCAGTTCGACGCTCAATCACCTTATCGAGTCCGACAAATGCCCCACCGCAAATAAAGAGAATATTGCTGGTATCGATTTGAATACAATCTTGATAGGGGTGCTTGCGTCCGCCTTGGGGAGGAACATTGGAAATTGTTCCTTCCAGCATCTTCAAAAGGGCTTGCTGTACCCCTTCCCCAGAGACATCCCGGGTAATGGAAGGATTTTCGCTTTTACGGGCAATTTTGTCGATTTCGTCAATATAGATAATACCTCTCTGTGCCTCCTCGACATCCAGATCCGCCACTTGCAAGAGACGCAGCAGAATATTTTCCACATCTTCCCCCACATAACCGGCTTCCGTAAGGGTTGTCGCATCAGCCACAGCAAAAGGAACGTCTAAAATTTTAGCCAGAGTTTGAGCCAGCAGAGTTTTCCCCGAACCCGTCGGACCAATCAGGAGAATGTTGGATTTTTGCAGTTCTACCGTCTCTTCTGCTCCTTCCTTACCCGCATTATTGTTTTTTGCTTGGACAAAACTGAGTCGCTTGTAATGGTTATAAACTGCCACAGAAAGCACTTTTTTGGCTTCATCTTGGCCGATCACGTGTTCGTCAAGATATTTCTTGATTTCCGTCGGTTTGGGAATTTGATTGAAACTAATTCGCTCTGCGGGAGTGCGGCGCTGTTTTTGGGGATGCTCTTCTGGACGGGAAACCGGTTGTGGGGTGGGACTTGATGAATCGATTAACTCCTCATCTAAAATTTCATTACAGAGTTCGACGCATTCATCGCAAATGTATACCCCTGGCCCTGCGATTAGCTTTCGGACTTGTTCTTGGGATTTACCACAGAAAGAGCATTTTAAATGGGAGTCATATTTAGGCATATTGACCTCGTATTTAATAAGTTAGGGCGGTAGCTGGAATTTCAACTAGGGACAGTCCGGGTTTAGTGATGACGCGATCGATTAATCCATAGTCTCGAGCCTCGCGAGAGGACATAAAGAAGTCTCGTTCGGTATCGGCGGCAATTTTATCGAGGGGTTGCCCGGTATGACTGGCAAGGAGTTCGTTCAGTTGTTCTTTGATGTAGAGAATTTCTCTCGCTTGAATTTCAATATCGATCGCCTGGCCTTGGGCTCCTCCGAGGGGTTGGTGAATCATGACTCGGGAACTCGGTAAGGCCATGCGTTTGCCTTTTTTGCCTCCAGATAAGAGAAATGCCCCCATACTGGCGGCTAAACCGTAGCAAATCGTTGCCACATCCGGGCGAATTTGCTGCATGGTGTCATAAATCGCCATGCCCGCGTAAACCGAACCCCCAGGAGAATTTATGTAGAGTTGAATATCTTTTTCTGGGTCTTCTGCATCTAAAAAGAGCAATTGAGCAACAACAGAGTCAGCAACGGTATCATTGACTTGACTGCCCAAGAAAACAATCCGTTCTCGTAATAATCTGGAGTAAATATCAAAGGCGCGTTCGCCCATTCCTGATTGTTCCACAACCATTGGGATCACGGCTTCGGGGGAGCCTGCCGAGTTATGGGTGGAGGAATAGGAATGGGTTTGAGAACTGTAGGGTGAAAGATCTGGCGATCGCGATTCAATCATTACGGCTGTCGTTTAGTTTTGAATTTAATATAAGGGTACAAAGTTTTACGCTTGGTTTTACGCTTGTCTTATTGTGACTATTATGCCGCAAGTCTTTCAAGTCTGTCGTGCAATTGGGTAAAAGTTATGATTTATTTGTCCATTGTTTGTTGTGGAAAATGCTGAGAGGGCAAGGGTTATCGCTTTTTTAAAAGAAATTCCGGAGAGAACTTTACATCCTATCCGGAATTTCTGCTTTATTCGCTTTCGTCGGGGACTGTTTCTGCCTCAACTTCGATAGCGGGTTCTACTTCTGTCTCTGAGTCTGGTTCTGGGGCTTCTGCTTCTTCTTCCGAGGCTTTGAGGGTTCCTTCTGGGACAAGTTCAACAGTCGCTTTTTCCCGCAACCAGTCGAGGGCAACTCCTTGACGCAGATCGTCGGTGACGAATTCTCGCACGCGATCCATGTCCAGTTTGCGATCGCTTAATTGTTCTACCAATTCTGCCACTCGTTTTTCCAGTTCTTCCTTATCAACCTCTAATTTTTCGAGTTTGGCTACTTCTGCTAAAGACAAGGAAGATTTAAGATTTTCCATGGCCTCGGGTCGCGCTGCTTCTTTTAATTGCGGCAGGCGATCGGAAGTGAAAAACTGGTTGACATCCAAGCCGTAGCGTTCCATTTCCATCAAACTCTGCTTGACCAAAGTTTCACTTTCTTGACTGACGAGGGTTTCTGGAAGATCGACTTCGGCAATTGCCACGAGAGCCTTGGTAAGGGCTGTTTCAATATTGCCCTTAGTTTCGTTTTCCGCTTTTTCTTGATATTGAGATTCTAAATGCTCTCGAAGTTCAGCTAAGGTCTCAAAATCGCTAATTTCTTCCGCGAGTTCATCATCGAGTTCCGGCAGTTCTTTTTCTTTAATTTCATGTAAGGTGACATTAAAGATGGCTTCTTGACCCGCTAAGTCTTCTCGGGCGTAGTCTTCAGGGAATTTCACGGGGATTTCTTTAGTTTCCCCAATCTCCATTCCCTCAATTCCGGCGATCAAATCTTCGATAAATTTCCCAGATTCCAACTCGAGTTGAAAATCCTTCGCCTCTGCTCCCGAAATGGCTTCTTCTTCTCCTTCTTCATTGGCGCTCAAGCGTCCGGCATAGTCTACAACTACTGTATCTCCCATTTTTGCGGGGCGATCTTCGATCGGGACGAGGGTGGCCAAGCGCGATCGCTGTTGGTCTAAGAATTCATCAATTTGGCTGGGTTCGTATTTGATTTCTTCGGCTTTAACCTCTAGGGCTTGATAATCCCCCAGCTTGACCTCTGGGGGGACATCCATTGAAGCTAAAAAAGTTAAAGCATCGCCGGGTTTATAGTTGCCGACAAGTTCTTCAAAAGCGGGTTCGATCTGATAGTTTCCTAAAACTTCGATGGATTCTTGGTCGATCGCGCTTTGGACGCTCTCTTGCACGATTTTCTCTAGGGCTTCGGCCTTGATATTTTTCGATCCCAAACGCTGAACTAAGATTTGACGCGGGACTTTCCCCGGACGAAATCCCGGTATTTTTACTTTGCGAGAGAGATCGCGGACGACCTGTTCGTAAGCCTGTTTGGACGTTTCGGGGGGAATTTCGAGTTCTAAGGCAATCTGACTGGCGGGACGTTTGGACTTGGCAATAATTTTCATCGAAAAATTGGGTAGAAACCCTGTCCTTATAGGACGGCTTTATATTAGTTTCGCTACCGCCTTGGAGTTGTTTAATTAGGGTACTTTTGTATTGCACTTTTAACAGGACAATTACTGTATCTAATTAAACAACCCTGTACGCATAGCGGTTTTGCTCTTTCGAGCCTCCCTTTCGGGGTA
>NZ_JACSWA010000464.1 GCF_016888125.1 Spirulina sp. CCY15215 | reverse complement strand
TTCTTGTATTACCGAACGAGTGCTGCAATTGCCAAGCTATCTTAATTAAATTTAACGTAATTCTCAGGATTTGTACAAGTTCGGGCAGAGAATCCCCGACCACTTCAATCATCTGGGAGGATTTTGCTTCCTTCTCTGGGTTAGTATTATCGAAGGCTGGAATATTATTCAACTGAACAACTTACTTTATGTTAGAGTGTTCCAGAAGCGTTAATAATGTATATCCCTTTAATCTAGGAAGAGCGATCGCACTTCTCAACAGTATGACTCCACCTAATGTCACTGAAATACTCAACTCGGTTCGGCAACTCTTGAATGAGTTGGGGAATGGAACAGAAGATTTAGCCAATGCTCATCCAGAGGTTTTTGACGATCCAGAGTTAAAAGCACAAGTAGAGGCATTCCGAAGCGCCTATGAGGAAGCAAGGGAAAGGCTGGAGAATCCCACCTTGTCTATCGCAACACTAGGGACGACTTCCTCGGGAAAATCTACAATTGTGAATGCGCTGATCGGTCGGAGAATTGCACCGATCCTGAATACTGAGATGAGTGGGGGAATTTTGCGGTTGCGGGTTTCAGATGGTTCTCGATTGGTCATTGAGGAAACAGAACATCCCTATTGGGAAACGGGGGAATGGTCTGGATTAAGTGACGACGAACTTTACAGTCGCATTCGGAGTGTAATGTTGTCTTATCACGATATTCGCAAAAAAGAAAAAAATTGTTTTGCACCCCAAATTACAAACTATGGTGCGCTTTTACCTGCTGGAGATCGCGCTTTACTCGATCTTCCCGCAGGAATTGATATTGAAATCATCGATTTACCGGGTCTAAAATCCGTTCAAGATCGTGCCAATCTCCAAGTAATTCAACCTCAAGTGAGAAAGTCTTGTAGTTTGGTAGCTTTGGATTATGGACAGGTTGATGAGGAAAAAAGAGAACGGTTATTAGAAGAATTGAAAGAGGTTGTGACGGCTTTAAATGGTCGCACGGATTCAATGATTTTTTTGCTTAATCGGGTCGATATGCGAGGGGCTGATGATTTTCCCCTTGAACAACAAATTGAACGTTTACAAAGGGAAATTCAATCGGTTTTGTCTTTGAAAACTCCTCCCGATATTATCCCATTTTGTGCGCGTTTGCTCTATTATGCTCAATGTGCTTGGGGAACAAGAAATGGCGATCTTTCTTCACAAGTTAGCCAAGAAACTCGCTTAAAATTGTTAAAGGCAATGTTTGAAGATTGTGCAGTAATTATTACGCAATCAACTCGTGGGAATAAAGAATTACGCCGTTGGTTTAGAGGGATTGAAGATGATGTAGATGATGGTGAAGCGATTGATGATGAAACAATGCGGAAAATTCTTCATTATGCACTAGAATGGAGTGGAGGAGAGCAACTTTGGGATACTTTACGCCAGAGAGTTCAAGATGTTTTTCCCCAGTTAGTAGTTGTACCTATTTTAATCAAGGTTTTCAATAATTTTGATTCATTGATTACAAAAATCAATACAATTGCAGAAATTAGCAAGATTGAAGAACTTGAGACGATTAAAGAATTACAAGAAACGTTAGAGCAAAGTCGAAAAAAATTACATAAAAAAATCAATAAATCACAGAAAGTCTTTTTTGAAGATTTTCAAGACATCAGAAAAGATTTGAAAGAAAACACTAATGAATCTCGTAATCGTGCTATAGAAAAAATAGAGCAAGTGGGAATTCAAGGCTTTAGTGATTTCACAGAATCAGTTAAAGCAATTAAAGACGATATCCTTCTTAAATTAATTCGTCCTGTCCGTGAAGTCTTAAATAAAAAACAAAGTGTTTATGACTTAGAAGACAAACTTCAAGAAATTATTGTACCTTCTCTTGCAAATCAAATAGCGAGAGCTTATGATTTAATGCGATCAAATTTAGTGAATTACAAGAAAGATTCTGGATATTTTGTTTTCAGTGCGCGTGTAAACGATCAAAAAGAAATCCAAAAAGTGGATCACGCAGAAAAAGCAGTACGAACCTTTTTTGAAACAATGAAACAAGCGATTGTGAAACGTGCTGAATTTAGTTTACAAGCAAAAGCAAAAGACTTTGAAGATGCTTTACGGAAACTAGCAAAAAGTAATGTCTGTGAACTGTCTCATTTTGTTAGCGATGAATTACCAGATCTAGAACTCGATCAAGCAATTTTTGCTGAGTTTGAGCAAAAAATATCAATACCCTTAGAATTAGATGAACAAGTTTTTGATTTTTTAGAAATAATTCAATCTGATGTAATTAATCGCTCTGAAGAAGTAGATCGACAAACCAAAAGAGTTACTTATACCGAAGGTAGTTGTTTGAACAAACAAGAGAAAACAAAGATAGTCAGCGAACCTATCATCGGAGAAGTTGAGTATCGAGAATTAAAAATTCCTAATTTTGACCGTATGGCAAAACAATGGATACAAGGAGTTGAAAATGCCGAATCAAAGTTATGGGATAAATTAGGGGATTGGGTAGTTAGGTATTTAGATGAAATTAATGATAAGTTTAATGAATCTATTGAAGAAGTTCTTGAATTGGCAAATCGAATGCTAAAAGAAAAAGAAACGGTTATTGAACAATCTGCTGAGGAAAGCTCTAATCGTTGGAGTGAAATTGAATCTCAGCAAAATTTATTAAAATCAATTCGTCAACAGTTAACCAGTATTACAGTTCATCTGTAAAAATAAAAATATGTACGGTCATTTTGGTAAAATAATTGAGGAGCTATCTAAAACTGGGATCGGAGTGATTCTAGACGTTTTAAATCAACAGAAACAATCAAATCCCTCTCAAAAAAGTAATAGAGATGTAACTCCTCTTCCCAGTACCGCACAACCAATAGCACAAAAATACATTCTCATATTAGTTGTTAATGCCGATCGTAACATAGAGCTTGTGGAAATTCTCAAAACACAATCTCAAGTTACATCGGCCATCTGGGAGGATGTTTATACAGCAACAGAAGCATTATGGATAGGAGGAAAGGAAAAATTTGAAAATACAGGTTTAAGCGATAATTTTGCAAGTGCAGAAACGCTTCAACCTTCCGAATATGATGTTTATTTTGTCAAAATAGAATTACCAAAATATGAATATGATCTTGGATTTGCCGAAAATGCAGATTCTTTAGATCGTTCTGATGCTTTTGAACGAATATTAGAAACAGAACACCATGTTATTGTTTCTCATCGTCTTTCAAATCAATCAACCAAGAATCCCCTTCTCTATCGTTAAATTGGAGTAATTATTATGATCATCCCTACTAATTTAATTGCAGATCCAGAAATCATTAAGGGCTTACTAGATGGCTCTCTAGTTCGCTATGGTAGCGTTATCCGAAAAGCTGCCGGAACATCTCAAGGAGGGCAAATTGTACGACATCTTACTGAAGTATCTGGCCTTCCCAGTCAATTAATGACTTTGCCTTTTTCTTCTATCCTCGGTTTTAGCCAAATTGCCGCAGGTGCAAGTGTTTTAAATCTTGGGGTAAGTATTGCTGGCTTTGCTTATATGGGGTTTAAATTGCATCAAGTTCAAAATCAAATCAGCAACTTACAACACTCAGTCAATGAAGGATTCGATCGCATTGATTGGAGTTTAGAACAGCTTTCTCGCCAATTATCTCAACAACTGGGTTATCTTTATCTCCTCGTAGAAGATAGCAGAGAAGAACAACAACGCCTCGGGAATGCGATCGCAGACCTCCATAAAGCCTTGTTAATCAAAAATATAGCCGACCTGCAAGCCGAACTTGAACATCTGAAACGCTTTCCCGATGACTCCCCCAAAGCAGCCCTAAAAACCGCCACCAGCGCCCGTCTATTTCTTGCCAGTCAAGCCACCCAAGCCCCTTTAGAATTCGATGCCAATACCCTTATGCTGGTAGATGTCTCCACCCAAGGCTGGGCAGTCGCGATCGCCACAGAAGCAAACCTCCTCCTCCAACACGGGCAGATCCCAGAAGCCCGAGAAGTCCTCGCCCGAGAAATCCCTCGCTTTCAGCAACACGCCCACCAGTGGGCGAAAAGTCTCCTCAACACCGAACGTCCCGAACTCGCTACAGCCCAACGCTTTGCTACTCCCTACTTTAAAAACTGCATTACCCCCGAACGAGTCCAACGCATCACCCAAATTTCGCCAAGCGATCGCGCCCTATCTTCCGACCAGACACTGCAAAAACGCCGAGGCGCTAAAGTAGAACTGGAAATGACCCGCACTCAACCCCAACTCACCTCACAATGGAAATATCGGCAACTGGCGATCGCAGAATATCTCGATACTCTTAGCGAATTGTACGCCAGATTAGATGGGTTGCTTGCCTTTGCCCAACTGTGCGAACAACAAGGGGTTAAAAGCAGCCACGAACTTCTCCCTGATGCCAATGCAAAACCCGGCCTCTATCTCCTCCCCGCCGTTGAAACCTAGACTTCTCGCTTGAGGACTTTAGTGAGAATTATCAATGGAAGGGTTGTTAGTAGGAGGGTGCAAGCCTATATTCTTCCACAATTTTATTAATGGTCACTTCTAAATCAAGAGCATAGCATTTGCATGAGTAAAAATGCGATCGCACTTCCCCTCAAAGTCAGTTTTAGGAAGTTTCAGAGATTATCAGGGTCTAATCCTTTCGCAATCAGGCGATCGCGCAACTCTTGCAATGTCCTCTGTACCTGTTCTTTTTCTTGTCGTTCCTCAATTTTCTGTC
>NZ_JACSWA010000463.1 GCF_016888125.1 Spirulina sp. CCY15215 | reverse complement strand
TTGCCTAGTCAAAAATCTGTGAAGCAGGAAATCTTGAATGCGAGTTCAAGAATCTCCCGCTAGAACGCTCAAGCGTTTAGCGGTGAGAGTATGTCAATGTGGACAAAAATGACAGCCAATAATTTAATTTTCGATTTAATTTTCGATTTGATTTTCGATTTGATTTTCGATTTGATTTTCTCTTGGATTTTCTCTTGAATTTTCGATTTGATTTTCGATTTGATTTTCTTCTTTAGGAACAGGAAGAACAGGGTTTTCACGAAATTCAGTTTCTCCCTCTAAAGATTCCGGTAAAACAGGAATACCAGGAATATCAGAAGGATTGGCAGGAATATCAGAAGGATTGGTAGGAAAGGAGGAAGGAGGCAAAGCCCCCTCGGAATTGCGACTTCTGGGTAAAGTGGCTAAAGCAACGCGATCGCCTCCCACTTCTCGCAAAATATCTAAAACCTGCACGACTTCATCGTAGCGGGCTTCTTTGGACGCAGATAGCACCATCAACCCGTTTGGTTTTGTGAGAACATAGTTCTCAACCGCTTGATAGAGTTGCCCTTTGCTACTCATGGGCTGTTGTTCTACATAAATTTGACCGAATTCATCCAAGCTAATTAACAGAATTTCTCGCATCTGGGTAGTACCCGTGGCTGCTTTGGGTAAGTCCAAACTAATTGCCTGTTGGCGCGATACATCGACAGCGGCCAAAATAAAAAAGGTCAGGATACAAAAGATAACATCAATAAGAGGAATAATCTCGATGCGAACTTCCTGCATAAAATGCTCGTCTTGCCAGAGTTTCAAAGGGCGGACTTTAACCGGAACAAGACGAGAACGTTTTTTGATTTTAGGGGTCATTTTAATTATGGGTTTGAACCAGAAAGTTTTAGAATGTCGCTATCATGATTGTAGGGTGATGCGATCGCCTTAAAATCCTGCTATTAGGAGAATTTATCTTTGACCCGAGTTCGAGTTCGTCAGCACGTTAACCCATTAAGTGGTAAATATCAGATTCCCCTCACTCCTCCAGACTGGAGGCAAATTTACGCTGCTCCTCAACAACCGTTACATTTAGATATTGGCTGCGCTCGAGGGCGATTTATCCTAGAAATGGCACAATTACAGCCTCAGAGAAATTTTCTCGGGCTAGAAATTCGCGAACCCCTCGTGACAGAAGCAAATCATCAGCGCGATGAATTAAAATTGTCTAACTTGCATTATCTTTTTTGTAACGTTAATATTTCCCTCTCTATTTTGCTCGAATCTTTGCCCGATCGCGTTCTCGACTGCGTGACGATTCAATTTCCCGATCCGTGGTTTAAAAAACGTCACGTCAAGCGTCGTGTCGTACAGCCTGAATTAGTGGAGGAATTGGCGCGATCGCTTCCCATCGGTGCAACAGTATTTTTACAATCAGATGTGGCAGCGATCGCCTCAGAAATGCGCGAACAATTTCAACACTATCCCCAATTCTCTCAACAATACCGAGAACAATGGCTAGAAAAAAATCCCTTTCCCGTGACAACAGAAAGGGAAAAGGCAACTTTTGTGAAAGGCGAACCCGTTTATCGCTGTTCGTTTTTTAAAGAAAACGAAGATTAAGAATTAGACTTCTGCTGCAACCGGTTCAGCTTCTTTCTCCTCTTCTACTTTCGACTTATCTTTGCGATCGCTGAGTTTGATGGTTAAATAGCGAATCACTTCCTCACTAAAACCCATCGCTTTTTCTACTGGTGCAACTTGTTCCCCTTGGGATTGGTAAGTAACAAGAACAAAAGTTCCATCTTGAAACCTTTTAATGGGATAAGCCAGTCGCCGCTTGCCAAGGACTTGAACTTTAATCTCAGTCGATCCGTAATCCCCCAGCATTTGTTTGTACTTATCAATCGTTTCTCTCATCCGCTCCTCTGATAAATCAGGACGCAGAACAAACATCATTTCGTAACTTCGGCTCATTTTTAGTTTCTCCTTGTGGACAATATTTGTGGACAATATTTGTGGACAATATTTTGTGGACAATATGGCTTCTTTCAGTTGGCTAAAAGCGAGCGATCGCTAAATGTTTCTTAATTTTTGCTCAACCATAAAGAAGCAAGGATTTACAATCTTACTACGATCTGGGTTAATCTTGGTTATTTGTTGGGGTCAATGTTCCAGAAGGGAAGTTTGGGCAGACCTTGAACATCGCGATTGTCTGGCGATTGTCCCGGTTTATTATTTTTTTACATATTTTTGTACTATGGCACAACGCTACGTCCGAATCCAAAATTCCCAAGGACAAACGTTTTACGGACTGCTGCAACCCGATCGCAATGTCCAAGTTCTAGATGCCCCACCTTGGCTGGGAGGACAACCCACAGAGCTAATTTTAGAGGGGGAGGAATATAACTTGCTTGCTCCCTGCGCTCCCTCTAAAATTATTGCAGTCGGAAAAAATTATTCCGCTCATGCTGAAGAGATGGGAACACCTGTTCCAACAGAGCCTTTACTCTTTTTGAAACCCCCTACAACTATCATTGCCCACCACAAACCAATTATCTATCCCTCTCAATCTCAACAGGTTGAATATGAAGGAGAATTGGCACTGGTAATCGGCGATCGCCTGCGTTCTCTTTCCCCAGAAGAAGCAGAAAGTAAGATTTGGGGCTATACTATCGCCAACGATGTAACAGCACGGGATTTGCAACGGAAAGATAACCAATGGACACGAGCAAAAGGATTTGATAGTTTTTGTCCTTTGGGTCCTTGGATAGTCCGGGAATTAAGCGCGGGAGCGTCATTACAAACCTTCATCAACGAGGAAAGAGAACCTCGACAGTCTGCTTCCATCGAACAAATGGTTTTTTCCCCTACTGTTTTAGTTTCCTATATTTCTCAGATCATGACCTTATTGCCAGGAGATATTATCTTAACAGGAACTCCTCAAGGCGTGGGAGAATTACAGAATGGCGATCGCATTTGCATTAAAATCGAAGGCATTGGCTCTTTAGAAAATTCCGTTCAGCAAATAACAAGTAACAAGTAACAACTAAATTAGATACGATTCCTTGTATGATAAATTAAGCCGAAACGCTATCATAGCTTCTACTACAACCTTATCAACAGGAGAACTATTAACTGAATTATGGGTGAAGCAAAACGTCGCAAAGAAGCATTAGGAGAAAAATACGGTAAAGATAAGAATATTTTGCCGTGGCTTCCCATCTCCAAAAAACAGGCAGATCAGTTTATGAAATGGACAACCCTAGGCACTTGGATCGCGATCGCGGCCTTGGTGACACTCTGGCTGACCATTCGCTTTATCGGACCAGGCTTCGGCTGGTGGGAGGTGAATTAAAAGGGAGAGAAAATGTTTACTCTGAACTTTATGCCCAACTTGCCGAGAATTTTCCGAGAATTTTCCGACAATTTTGTTAAGAAGTTGAGCAATTGGCGATCGCTCAGGTAACAATACGAAACAGACAAATTATTATAGGAGCGGAGCGATCCCGTGGTTCAGACAAATTCATCTCCCCAAAACATTCAAATAAAAGTAGAAGACGATCGCACGGGCATGAGTTTGGAAACCCTCAAACGTGCCTTTGCCGATAACTTATTCTATAGCCAAGGGAAATATCAGAAATGGGCGACCCCAAATGATTTCTATATGGCGATGGCTTATACCGTGCGCGATCGCCTTCTGCATCGTTTCATGAAGACCCGAGAGACCTACTCAGAACAAAATGTCAAAGTCGTCTGTTATCTCTCCGCCGAGTTTCTGATGGGGCGGCATCTGGGTAACAATCTTGTTAACTTGGGCATTTATGATGACATCCGCGAAGTTATCAAAGATGCAGGACTCGATCTCGATGAAATCATCGAACAAGAACACGATCCTGGCTTAGGAAATGGGGGTTTGGGACGATTGGCGGCCTGTTTCCTCGACTCCCTTGCTACCCTAGAAATTCCCGCGATCGGCTACGGCATTCGCTACGAATTCGGCATTTTCCACCAACAAATTCGCGATGGCTGGCAAGTAGAAATTCCCGATAACTGGTTGCGCTTTGGCAACCCTTGGGAAATTCCCCGCCCCGAGGCTACCGTACAGGTTAAATACGGCGGTCATACAGAAGTTTCTCGGGACGGACGAGGGCGCTCTAAGGTAACTTGGGTTCACGATCGCACCGTGACTGCCATTCCCTACGATACCCCCGTCCCCGGTTACGACACCAACACCGTTAATCCTTTGCGTTTGTGGCGATCGGACGCAGGAGAAGACGAAGATTTTAACTTTGATGCCTTTAACGCCGGAGACTACGATGGAGCCGTGGCCAGCAAAATGTCCTCGGAAACCATCTCCAAAGTTCTCTATCCCAACGACAACACCCCCCAAGGGCGACAATTACGCTTAGAACAGCAATATTTCTTCGTTTCGGCATCCCTGCAAGATATTATTCGCAATCACCTGCACATTCATCCCAACCTCGATAACCTGCACGAACATTTTGCCATTCAACTCAACGACACTCACCCCGCCGTTAGTATTGCCGAGATGATGCGTCTGTTAATCGACGAACATGATATGGAGTGGGATAAGGCATGGTATATCACCCAAAAAACATTTGCCTATACCAACCATACTCTCCTCCCCGAAGCCTTAGAGCGCTGGTCTGTAGGCTTGTTCAGCTATCTTCTCCCCCGTCACCTCGAAATTATCTACGAAATCAATCATCGTTTCTTAGCAGATGTCAGCACTTGGTTTCCCGACGAACCCGAACTCATCGAACGGTTATCTATTATCCAAGAAGGTGAGGAAAAATCCGTGCGAATGGCGCATTTAGCTTGTGTGGGTTCTCATGCTATTAATGGAGTCGCCGCCCTGCACACGCAACTTCTGCAAAGCGATACCCTCAAAGATTTTGCCAAACTCTGGCCGGAAAAATTCTTTAATAAAACCAATGGCGTTACCCCTCGTCGCTGGATTTTATTGTGCAATCCTAAGTTAGCCGATCTGATTACCGAAAAAGTGGGTGACGGCTGGTTAAAAAATTTAGACCAGATGCGGAAATTGGAAGCCTTCGCGGATGATTCGGTGTTCCACATTCGCTGGCAAGAAATCAAGCAAGCCAACAAGCAATCTCTCGCCGACTATATCTGGAAGCACAATAATATTGAAGTGGACCCAAACTCCATGTTTGACGTACAGGTGAAACGCATTCATGAATATAAGCGTCAATTGTTAAGCGTCTTGAACATCATTGCGATGTACAACCGGATCAAGCGCAATCCTGACATGGAGATAGTACCTCGCACGTTTATTTTTGGCGGTAAAGCGGCTCCTGGCTACTTTATGGCCAAGTTAGTGATTAAGTTAATCAATTCTGTGGGGGAAATTGTTAACAAAGATCCCGATGTACGAGGACGTTTAAAAGTTGTCTTTATGGCCAACTTTAATGTCTCTCTCGGACAGCGCATCTATCCGGCTGCAGAACTCTCAGAACAGATTTCTACCGCCGGAAAAGAGGCTTCTGGGACGGGAAATATGAAGTTTGCCATGAATGGCGCTTTAACCATCGGAACCCTTGATGGTGCCAATATTGAGATTCGCGAGGAAGCGGAAGCGGAAAACTTCTTCTTGTTCGGTTTAACGGCACAGGAGGTCAAAGAGTTGAAGGCACAGGGATATAACCCAATGGACTATTACCACCGCGATCTGGAATTAAAAGGCACTCTCGATCGCATTGAATCGGGTTATTTCTCCTATGGCAATCGCGAGTTATTCAAGCCTCTGATCGATTCCCTGCTCTACCACGACCAGTATCTGCTCTTGGCGGATTTCCGCGCCTATGTGGATTGTCAGGAAGAAGTTAGCGAGGCTTATAAGGATAAAAAAGGCTGGACAAAAATGTCTATTCTTAATTCTGCACGCATGGGCAAGTTTTCCAGCGATCGCACCATTCGCGAATACGCTACGGAAATTTGGCGCGCCCAACCTGTCAAGATCGAGATTGCAGAATACAGCCAGGATAATGCAAGTTTAAAAGGATAATCGCCAAGAAAGATGAGAGAAGAGGGATGAGAGAAGAATTTTTCTCATCTTTCTTCTTACCTACTCTTACCTGTTCCCCGCCTATTCCCTATTCCCTATTCCCTATTCCCTATTCCCTATTCCCTATTCCCTATTCCCTATTCCCTATTCCCTATTCCCTATTCCCTATTCCCGAAAATGATAATTGTTAACTTTTCGTTACAAAAAGCTATCAATGTTTAAGAATATTCGAGAAAACTGCACAAAATCTGCACGTTCGATTTGTTTTAATAATTTTGGTTGATAAAAAACCAAATTTCAGAATTGTATTCAGTTAAGTTTTAGGAGATGCTTTAATGTTTGACGCATTTACGCGGGTTGTTTCCCAAGCCGATGCTCGAGGTGCTTACCTTGATGCCGCCCAAATCGATGCTCTCGCCGCTATGGTTTCTGAAGGTACCAAGCGTTTGGATGCAGTAAACCGCATTACCGGTAGTGCTTCCGCGATCGTTAGCAGCGCCGCTCGTACATTGTTTGCCGAACAGCCTCAGTTAATCGCCCCTGGTGGAAATGCTTACACCAACCGTCGCATGGCTGCTTGCTTGCGCGATATGGAAATCGTCCTGCGTTATGTAACCTACGCTATCTTCGCTGGCGATGCAAGCGTATTAGATGATCGCTGCTTAAATGGTTTGCGCGAAACCTACGTTGCATTGGGAGTTCCCGGTGCTTCCGTTGCTGCTGGCGTAGCCAAAATGAAAGAAGCTGCACTTGCAATTGCTAATGACCGCGCGGGTATCACCCCCGGAGATTGTAGCGCTCTGATGTCTGAAATTGCTGGCTACTTCGATCGCGCTGCTGCAGCAGTTGCTTAGAAGAATTCTTCTCTCAAATCAAGAGGAATTGAGAGAACTTTAGAATCGAGCAATTTCACAATACTTAAACAAGTTTTTAACTTGTTACATCACTTAAAATTTTTCGCAAACCAATCATTGTTAAAGAGGTTAATTTTTCCATGAAAACTCCCCTGACTGAAGCCGTTGCTGGTGCAGATTCTCAAGGTCGTTTCTTAAGCAGTTCTGAACTGCAAGTTGCATTCGGTCGCTTGCGTCAAGCTGGTCCTAGCTTGGAAGCCGCCAAAACCCTGAGTGGTAAAGCATCTGGCTTGGTTTCCGGTGCTGCTAATGCCGTTTACAGCAAATTCCCCTACACCACCTCCATGCAGGGCGCTAACTACGCTTCTTCCCCCGAAGGTAAAGCTAAGTGCGAACGGGACATCGGCTACTACTTACGCATGGTAACTTACTGCCTCATTGCTGGCGGTACCGGTCCGATGGATGAATACCTCCTCGCCGGATTAGATGAAATCAACAGCACCTTTGAATTATCTCCTAGCTGGTATGTTGAAGCCCTCAGCTATATCAAAGCCAATCATGGATTGAGCGGCGATCCTGCAGTTGAAGCTAATTCTTACCTCGACTATGCAATTAATGCCCTGAGCTAGGGTATTACCCAATTGCTCGGAAAAGCAGGAGACGGTTGAAAGGTTTTAACGGTTTTCTGTTATTCCGAGCAATATTTTTTGCAAATCGTAGCATTCCTTGTCCAAACAAGGAAAAACCAAGAAGAAACGCTTAAACAAAACTGGATCGACAGGAGGAGAATAATAACGTGGCAATTACCACAGCAGCATCTAGCCTCGGAACTTCTGCATTTAGCAATAGCGATCCCGTCGAACTGCGCCCCAATTGGAATCAAGAGGATGCCAAGGTTGCAATTCGAGCGGTTTATCGGCAGGTTTTCGGTAACGATCATATTATGTCGTCCGAACGCATTACCAGTGCAGAATCCTTACTATGCGATCGCGCTATCACCGTGCGTGATTTTGTGAGAGCCGTAGCTAAGTCCGAGACCTACAAGAAAAAATTCCTTTATCCCAATTATCACCCTCGCACCATCGAGTTAAACTTCAAACACCTTCTCGGTCGCGCCCCTTACGACGAGTCCGAAATCATCGAACACCTCGATCGCTATCAAGCAGAAGGATTTGAAGCCGATATCGATTCTTATATCGATTCGACGGAATACGTGCAGAGTTTTGGTGATTTTATCGTTCCCTACTATCGAGGTTTCGATACCCAAACCGGGCAGAAAACCGTCGGGTTTACCCGGATGTTTCAACTTTATAAAGGTTACGCCAACTGCGATCGCGCTCAAGGTGATGGGGGTCGTCCTCATTTAACCTATGAATTAGCTCGCAATACAGCAACGCCAATCCAAGGCGCGTCCCTCACGGGAACGACTTCCGCCGATCGCGGTGACGTATATCGCATTCGCGTCAGCAAAGCCGCCGCCGCCTTTACTCCGCAAATTCGCTTGAGTATGGATGAATATGTCGTCGCTTACGACCAATTATCCTCCACTCTGCAAACATTAAACAAGCGCGGCTATCGGGTCATGAGTTTGACTCGCGCTTAATTACGGGCAATTTTGGGATTGAGAAAATCTCGCACTCTTGACCGAGTTAAATTCCCAATTTTAAATTCGCAAGTTTTAGGCGAATCTTTTTAAAAGGAGAAAAATTTAGTGGCGATTACAACAGCAGCCTCGCGCCTCGGTACGACTGCTTATAGCGACAGCCAACCCGTCGAACTGCGTCCCAATTGGTCGCAAGACGATGCTCAAGCTGTTATTCGAGCAGTTTACCGTCAGGTACTGGGCAATGATTATATTATGAGTTCCGAGCGTCTCACAGGATTAGAATCCTTAGTGAGTAACGGTTCTCTCAGCGTGCGGGAATTTGTTCGCGCCGTTGCCAAGTCAGAATTGTACAAGAATAAATTCTTGTATGGTAGTTTCCAAACTCGCACCATTGAGTTGAACTACAAGCACTTACTGGGACGTGCCCCCTACGATGAGTCCGAGGTGATTTATCATCTCGACCTCTACGAAAACGAAGGCTTTGACGCAGATATCGATTCTTACATCGATTCCCCAGAATACGACGAAAGTTTCGGCGAGTCTATTGTTCCTTATTATCGGGGTTTTAGTACCCAACGAGGACAAAAAACCGTCGGTTTCACCAGGATGTTCCAGTTGTATCGGGGCTATGCCAATAGCGATCGCTCTCAACTTGCCGGTAGTGATTCTCGTCTAGCACAAGATTTAGCTCGCAATAGTGTTTCTGCTGTTGTCGGTTCTTCCGGCAGCAATGAAGGCTGGGCTTATCGTGCCTCCGAGAAAAACGTTCCCACCAATCAAGCCTTCAGAACTCCTAGCAAAGCAGGGCGGATCTATCGAGTGGAAGTTTCGGGTTTAATTACCCCACGCTATCCTCGCGTTCGTCGTTCTAGCCGAGCCTTCCTCGTACCTTACGAGGAGCTATCTAGCACCCTGCAAAGAATCAACAAACAAGGCGGCAAAATTGCTAGTATCACTCTAGCATAAGTGCAGCTTGGCTTTGTTTGAGATTCCTGTTCTTGAACCATTAAAAGGAGCGATCGCCATGTTGGGTAAATCTGGAGCTTTTGGCACATCTAGTTCGCCAGCAGCAGCCCGTACCTTTGTCTACGAGGTCAGGGGAATGCAGCAAAACGATCTAACCGATAATAACGCTTATCCGTTCCGCACGAGCGATAGTGTTTTCATCTCGGTTCCCTATCAGCGCATGAATGAAGAGATGCGACGCATCACGCGCATGGGCGGTCAAATTGTCGGCATTCGTCCCCTCGAAGCCTGAGTTTCATTTTAAGAGATGTTGTCATACCGAGAGCAAGCGGTTCTGGGGATTGGCAGCATCTCTTATCAATTATCGGTTACTTATATTACTTTTATAAATGATACAAACTTTGAATACTTCCTTAAGAGAACGCCAATATATTCTCGTTCGCAAACTTGCAGATTGCATTGAGTCTCGGTGGCGAGAATATTTTGATTTATCTCCTTATGCCATTCCCGAGGATTTGGGTTATGTGGAGGGGGGTTTGGAAGGTGAAAAACTCGTTATTGAAAATCATTGTTATCAAGCACCCCAGTTTCGCAAGTTACATTTAGAGTTGGCAAGGGTGGGCGATCGCCTTGATATTTTGCATTGCGTTATGTTTCCTCGGGTGAATTATGCTTTGCCCTTATTTGGGACGGATATTGTGGGGAGTGAGAAGGGAGTGAGTGCGGCGATCGCGGATCTGTCTCCGGTGAGTCGCGATCGCATTTTACCGGATATTTATCGTCAGGGTTTGAGTAGTTTACCAAATGTAACGTTTTCTCAACCTCGGGATTTGCCAGAATGGGGGCATATTTTTTCTCAGTTTTGTCTATTTGTGCGTCCCATTGGTGAAGAGGAAGAGAAAGCATTTTTAGAACGAGTAGATCGCTTTTTATGCCTACACTGTCAAATTGCCCAGGAAAGTGTTCCTTTAGAAGACTCGGAGGCGATCGCCGAAATTCTTGCAGGACAAAATTATTATTGCAGTCAGCAGCGCCAAAATGACAAAACGCGGCGCATATTAGAAAATTCTTTTGGGGAATCTTGGGCAGATCGTTACATGAATACGATGCTTTTTGATGCTCCTCAAAGTGCTTGATGTTAGAATCTAGGCTGGTGTTCTGATTTGAAAATGCAGTTACAGCAAGCAAATTCTCGTATTTCTCCCCTCACTCCTGCCTCTATTCGGACTTGTGGCATCAATCCCGATCGCTGGTATGTTGTCGCTCTTAGTACAGAAGTGAGGGATACTCCTCTTTCTGTAATCCTCTGGAAACAGGCGATCGTGCTGTATCGCGACACAAAAGGCACCGTTGTTGCTTTAGAAGATCGCTGCCCTCATCGCCAAGTTCGCTTAAGTGCCGGGAAAATACTCGGCGATCGCCTTGAATGTGCCTATCACGGTTGGCAATTTAACCAGGAAGGGAAATGCGATCGCGTCCCATATTTAAGCGAGAAACAAAAATTACCTGATTGTCAAATTCGCGCCTTCCCCGTAAAAGAACTTGATGGTTTTATTTGGTTGTTTCCAGGGGAGGGAAATTCCGAGGCGATCGCGCCATTAGGTCTGCCAGAATGGGCGCATTTGAATTATATTGCTACAGTTTCAACTGTTAATTGTCCTGGGCATTTTTCCTTTTTAATTGAAAATTTAATGGATATGTATCACGGACATTTACACGACGATTATCAAGCCTGGGCATCGGCAAAACTGGAATCCTTAGAAGAATCTGAAAATAGAGTTGATGCCCTTTATGAAGCGCAAAGTTATTATCGCATTGATAAGATTTGGTCGATTTCCCAACTATTTTTTCCCGCCCTGCGTCGGCTGCATCCCGAACCTTTAAACGTGAGTTATATTTATCCTCATTGGGTGTCTACCTTGGGGCAGGATTTTAAAATTTACTGTCTTTTTTGTCCTATTAATGAAACGCAAACTCGCGCTTATTTGATTCATTTTACTTCTTTAAATGCTTTTTGGCGACTGCATAAATTACCAGTTAAATTCCGTAGATTTCTGAAAAATAGCTTGTTTGGTTCGGCACAAAAACTCTTAGATGGTTTAGTACGACAAGATATAGCCATGATTGCCCAAGAACAACAAGCCTTTTTAGAGACTCCCTCCCGTCGTTCTTACGAATTAAATCCCACAACAATTAGCGTTCAACGCTTAATTCTTCAACAACATCAATGGGAAAAATAACCTTCAATATTGAGTTTAAAAGAAGATGTCAAATCAAACAAATGGAGGATTAGTCGAACGAGAACAACAGTTAACGACACTTCATAAACTCACAAATCTTCTCAATCAACGGTTAACGGACTTGCCGGATCTATTAAAAGTGATGGCGCGATCGGTATTGGAGGCGATCGCCGGGGCGCAATTTTGTTTTATTGCCCTCTACGACTGCCAAGAAGGCCAAACCACTCTCACCGTCACTGCTGGAGAAAAGGCCGATCGCTTGCCCCTCGATCGCGCTTTTGACCTGGGAGGATGGCTGCATCAAGTGTTTACCACGGGAGAAGCCAACCTCATGCAAACCCTATCTCATCCCTTAGAACCCTTCCCCGTAGCCCTTTACGCTGTTCCCATTCAGTCAGCGCGATCGGGATGTTTGGGGGTGTTGGGGGTGGGAAACTGGCAGGATATCGAAGCCTTTAGCCGAGGAGATGGTATTTTATTACTTGCTGTTGGGGAACAAGCTGCTATTGCGATTGATAATGCCCAACTTATTCAAACTTTAGAAGAACGGGAAGAACGTTTAGAACGACAGAATCAAATTTTAGCACGACAGAATAGCAAATTAGCGACTCAGCGCCAACAAATTCATCAGCAAAACTTGCAATTAATTGAAGCAGCGAAAATGAAATCGCAATTTCTGGCTACTATGTCCCACGAACTTCGCACGCCGATGAATGCTATAATCGGTTTTTCGCAAGTTTTATTACGTCAGCGTTCTGGTTCTCTTTCTCTCCATCAAGTGCAGATGATCGAACGCATTCATAATAATGGCAAAAATTTATTAGAATTAATTAATGATATTCTCGATCTCTCTAAAATTGATGCCCAGAAAATCGAGTTAAAATCGGAATCTTTTAATCTTATGCACTTGATTAGTACAACTTTGGAAAGTTTGCTGCCTCTTGCGGATGAAAAGAATTTAGAATTGTGTTTTGATTGTCACTACTATTTTAAGGAGAAGAATATTATGGGCGATCGCGATCGCCTGCGCCAAATTCTGGTAAATTTACTTTCTAATGCGATTAAATTTACCGAGATCGGCAATATCACAGTTCAATTGGAGTCTTTACCCGGCGATCGCCTCAATATTATTGTTAGGGATACGGGAATTGGTATTGCTAAGGATCGACAAGAACGAATTTTTGAAGAGTTTTATCAAGGAGATCAAACCACAACGCGCAAATATTCAGGGACAGGATTAGGGTTAGCTATTACCAAATCATTAGTTGAATTAATGAAAGGTAAGATTGATTTAGAAAGTCAATTGGGACAAGGAACAACTTTTTCCCTTGAATTGCCTTGTTTTGTGGCGATCTCTTAAAGTTTGCTTTACCATAATGCACAGCGATCGCTATTCTCATTCATTTTGCCCATGTTAGTCCAAACTCCTACCGACGTGCAGATTATTCATTTGTGGTTTCCCAATATCTTTGAGTTTAAGGGGGGAATTCAAGTTTATTCAGCTTTTCTACTGCAAGCCTTGCAGGAATTATATCCCCAAAAAGAGTATGATGTTTTTCTCAAACACGATACGCGATCGCTGCCCCATATTCCCTATTTAGATAATACCCGCTTTCATTTTTCTGGGACGGTGCCCCTCAAATTTCGCACCTTTAATTTTGCGGCACAATTGGCCAAATATTGTTTGCATCAGCGTCCCGATTTAATTATTGCTTCTCATGCTAATTTTGCCATTTTAGCGGATCAAATCAAGCGTTTTTTAGGTATTCCTTATTGGGTTATTGCCCACGGAACCGAGGTTTGGGATGTGAAAAAACCGAGTTTGCAAAAAGCCTTGCAACGTGCCGATCGCATTCTTGCTGTAAGTAATTATACCCGCGATCGCCTCCTAGCAGAACAAGACTTAGACCCCGATCGCGTCTCTCTCCTTCCCAATACTTTTGCTGCCGATCGCTTCGAGATCGCCCCTAAATCCCCTTCTTTATTACAAAAATATCATCTTACTGCCGACCAGCCCGTTATTCTCACAGTAGCGCGACTTGATTCCAGTCAGAAATATAAAGGATACGACGAAATTTTGCAAGGATTGCCTACTATTCGCCAGGTAATTCCTAATGTGCATTATCTTCTTGTGGGTAAAGGAGACGATCGCGATCGCCTTGAAAATCTCATACAATCCCTCAATTTACAAGATTGCGTCACTTTAACAGGATTTGTCTCCGATGAGGAACTTTGCGCCCATTATAATCTCTGCGATGTTTTTGCGATGCCCAGTCAAGGGGAAGGGTTTGGTATTGTTTATTTAGAAGCCTTAGCCTGCGGAAAGCCTGTCTTGGGGGGAAATCGGGATGGGGCGATCGATGCCTTATGCGGGGGAGAATTGGGGGTTTTAGTCGATCCTGAAGATAGCGAGGCAATTGCTGGGAGTTTAATTGAGATTTTACAACATAAAACCGCCAATCCCATTCTCGATCGCCCGGAAATGTTAAGATCCCGCGCGATCGAAACCTACGGCTTTGAACAATTCAAAAAGACTCTCACTCAATTCTTTTAGCTGGCGATCGCCAATTATTCAGGATTTAAGTTACGTTTTGCTTCTATAGCAACTTGTTCGACTTCATCCTTTGCCAAATATTCTAAAGCAGTTTTGGCTTCTTCTCCTCCCAAATGGGTTAAGGCTTGGGCGAGACGATGACGTAGTTGCCAATCTGGATGATCGAGAAAAGGCAAAAGTAAAGGCACCGCGCGGCGATCGCCTAATTCCCCAAATGCACCTACTGCTGTAGATTGTAGCAAACCATTATCAGAAGCGAGGGCATCTTCCAGGAGTTCAAAACCGCGAGGATCCCCCATTTCCCCTAAAGCCGCAATAATACTAAATTGTAATAACCATTCCGAGGATTGTTGGTAGGCTGTTCGTAAATCCTCAAAACCTTCCGTTAGTTTTAGGGCTGCGATCGCGTCGGCTGCTGCGGCTTGTACGTCGGTTTCCTTGTCGTTAGAGAGGCGATCGCGCAAGATTTCGAGGGATTTGTCTCGGTTGACTTCTCCGAGTCTATCCATTTGGCTAACTGCGGCATAACGCACCCGCACGTTAGCATCGACGATAAGAGGCTGAATCATCTCAAAGGCAAGATCCTGGGGCATTTGTCTCAATTGATTTAAACCCTTGATGCGATCGCCGTAGTCTTCGGATTGTAATAAAGTTTGAACGGATTCTGGGGTCATATTTGAGTGATTAGTGATTAGTGATTAGTGATTAGTGACAAAGAACTTATTGTTTTATTGTTGCTTGTTTATTCCTGAGCCGCCATTGCTCTAATAATATCCCCCTGACTTAATATACCAATAACTTTATTTTCCTCATCGACAACAGGTAAGCGACGAACGTGCTTGTCGTGCATGAGTTTGGCGGCTTCTCGTAATGGGCGATCGCGGGTAGTAGAAATTGGTTTATCGCTCATCACTTCTTTTACAGTTTGTCCGAGAGCTTTGTGAAGCTCTTTTTCATAACGAGCAGGATTTTTGAGAAAAATTAATCCATCAAGGAACATAATATAGGGAGGAGTTTCTGCTCCTGTTTCCTGCCACATTAAATCTGAGTCAGAAATTACCCCTATTAATTTTCCCGCTTCATCTACTACTGGTAATCCACTAATCTTTTCTCGCACGAGAATTTGCAAGGCATCTTTCAACGGTGTTGTTGGAGTCACCGTAATGGGGTTGGAAGTCATAAAATCAGTAACGGTTTGTGACATGAGCCAGTAAAAGATGTATGGGATGGGATGCGATCGCGCGGATTCGACTAGCAAAAACATTGCTACGTTCATATTTTGAACATTTTTTTGCGCCTATCTCTCCAATTTTTAACGAAACTTAATTGACAAGAAAGAAAAATACGGAGATCCGCGCTCAGAAATAACCAGTGAGAAAGAAGCAAAGATTTCTTGACAAAAGTTTACAATATGGATTTCGCAGTTCTCCAAGCAACCTCAATGCCTTATTGTGATTGGGATTTAAGGAGCTATCCCATTGAGCGATCGCGGTATTTACACCCAAAAATTTTGCTTCCTGCATAAAAACACCTTGTCCTCAACGAGAGGGGTGTAGAGATGAAACACATCCTCAATTTTCAACGTAATAGGAGATCAAACAAAATGAATAAAACCCAGCAGAGGGATAACTCAACGATGTAAATCCAAAAACCCAAGCTCATCTTGTCAATCCCTGCTAACACGATATATCGAACCATGCAAGCCATTGATTCGCATCTGAAAATCCTTGCTTTAGAAGCACAAAAACATCCCCCTCAATCTACCCCTCGACGTATTGCTCTGGCTAGACTGCTGAGTGAATTACAGCGATCGGGTAAAATATCTCGACCTTTTCAAGGTTTATTTCGGGGAATGTATCAAGATATTTATGGGGAAGCCACCCAAAGGCTTTTTGTTTATATCTGCGAAAAAATCGATCTCTATGACTCCAATCGAGAAGTTTTACAATGGGTTAACTTCTTACTGAGAAAGCGTTTTTTTATTGAAGCCTCTCGCGAGATATTTCCCCATTATCGAGAGGGAGGAAAAAATCGCCAATCAAAACCTTGGATGACAGTTGACGATCTAGAAATCAAACATCCTCGTTGGGTTCAATCGCAAACAGCGCTTTCCTTATCAGAAGAAGTCAAATCTTGTTTACTTGAAGATCCCGAAGGTCTTTTCCGAAGCGCTCACATTGAGAATAAACCCGAAGCTAACTTTCAATTCCTGACGCAACGAATTTTAGCAGGATACAAATGGAAGGAAATTTCCGCAGAACTGGAAATACCTATTCCAACCCTCAGTAGTTTTTACCGACGAAATCTGAAGAGATTTGCTCCCAAATTTCGCACTTATTTAGCCTCTTAGTTCCCTTTATTTATCCAGGAGTTCACAGTAATGAATAGCAATCTTACCTTCACTATTCCTCTCAGTTCCGCAGCCCATCAGATAGCGTTAGAGTATTACAAACAACACGATCGCGCTCCCAAAGCAAAACAAGTTTATCTTAATACTTTGGCTGTCTATGCCGTTAATACTTATCTCGGTTATTTTGGCATTGAAACAGATTTACAAGGAAGTGATAGTCAAAATATCGTGCTACAGATGCTTTCTGATTGTGCGGATATTCATGTCAAAGATTGGGGTAAATTGGAGTGCCGTCCAGTTTTATATGATTCTGTTAATTGTTACATTCCTCCGGAAGTTTGGGGCGATCGCAAAGGCTATATTGCGGTTCAATTCGATCGCGAATTAAAAGAAGCAAAACTACTCGGTTTTCTACCTGAGATCAAGGAAAGTGAAATTTCTTGCGATCGGTGGCAGTCTTTAGAGCAATTATTGGAAAAAGTGGGCGAATCTATAGAATTATCAAAGGAAAAGGTAGGCGAACCTATCCTATCTCAAAATATTGGCAAAGTGAAAGCTAAATTAAGCCATTGGTTACAAGGTGCGATCGATTTGGGTTGGCAAAATTTGGAAGAATTATATCCTTCTCAACAACTTGAATTAGCATTTCGTTTCAGAGGTAAAGTTAATGGATCTCCAGCCAAAAAAATGTCTGTTGAACGAGGAAAATATCTAAATTTACAACGAGCAGAGGAACAGATTGCAATTTTAGTTGGACTTGCACCCACAACCAACTCAGAAATGGATATTTCTGTCGAAATTTATCCAGCTAATACTCAAAGTTATCTGCCTCAAGATCTCCAATTGATGATATTAGATGAAGACGAAGGCACGATTATGCAAGCGAATGCGAGGGGGACAGATCGACTCCAAGTTAAATTTAGTGGAGAAGTGGGAGATTGTTTTAATGTTAAACTCGCATTGGGAGATTTTAGTTTGATGGAATTTTTTGAAATTTAACTCATTGCCAATCTTTATGATTAGCAATTCATCAATCCTCATACTTTTGGCTAATTGTCGCTGATACAAAGCTATGTTAGAGTTCTAGGGAGAAAAGTAATGAAAAAATTGGTCGTTTTGAAACTCGATGGTAACTTGGAAGAAAAAGACTTTCGCGTTACTTTAGAGATTGGAGAATATGGGCATCGCCCTCAGTTAGAATTGGTGGGAACTTTACCAGCTAATCGCGAATTAGCAGAGGTTCTCAAACAACATTGGTTAGAAAATTATCGCCCTCTCGGTGCGCCTTACAGTCGTAAATTAAAGCCCAAAGAGATTATTTACGGGAGCAAAATTCAAGATTGTAAAAAATCTGGAGAGAAGGTAAAAGATCGCTTTAATAGTTGGCTGCGATCGCAAACCTTTGCAGATATTTATAATCAATTACTGGCTAATCTAAACCGGGAAGATGAGATCCATTTTTTGATTCGGACAGAAGACAAAAATCTACAAAAATTGCCTTGGCATTTATGGAATTTGTTTTCCCAGTATGATGCAACAGAGCCAATTTTTTCTACCCTCAGTCTTTCTCATTCTCCCGATCGCATCAATCTCAAAAACTCGGACAAGGTGAAAGTTTTGGTTATTTTGGGACATCAGGAAGGCATTAATATCGATGTTGATGCTAAAATTATCAAAAGTTTGCCCAATATCGATCCAGTTTTTCTCGTTGAACCACAACGCTATCAAATTAATGAGCAATTATGGGAGGCATCTTGGGATATTATCTTTTTTGCAGGACATAGCGAAACAGAATTAGATACGGGAGAGGGGAAATTCTATATTAACCCCACGGAAAGTTTGACAATTGATGAGTTATGGTATGGTTTAAAAAAAGCCGTGGATCGCGGCTTAAAACTAGCAATTTTTAACTCTTGTGATGGTTTAGGATTAGCACAAAGATTAAATGATTTGTCAATTCCCCAGATGATTGTGATGCGAGAATTAGTTCCAGATCGCGTCGCTCATGAGTTTTTAAAACATTTTTTAGGTGCATTTTCTCGGGGGAATACTCTTGAAAATGCCGTGCGAGAAGCGAGGGAACGTTTGCAAGGTTTAGAAAATGAGTTTCCCTGTGCGACTTGGTTGCCAATTGTTTATCAAAATCCGGGGGCTGAGTCTTTAACATGGGATAATTTGATTGGGATAAAATCGATTGAGAAAGAAGAGATATCTACTCTGTCAAAAAGATGGACAGGATGGCCAAAAGTTGTCGCTACCAGTCTCATTTGTACGGGGTTAGTGATGGGAGTGCGATCGCTGGGTTTATTGCAGAATTGGGAGTGGGAATCTTACGATCACCTCATGCAATTGCGTCCTTCCGAACAGCCCGATTCTCGGTTATTATTAGTGGAAGTAAAAGAACGAGATATCGATAAATATGGTCATCCCTTACCCGACGAAATTATCGCTCAAGCGATCTCTAAATTACAAGACTATAAACCACGAGCGATTGGCATGAATTTCTATCGACATAAACACATTTCTTCTAATATAGAAAAACTAGAAAAACAGATTAAAACAAGCGATCGTTTAATTACTCCTTGTACTCTTGGCGACTCAAACAAGGAAAATATTGCACCTTTTCCCACCAGTCCAGAAAAACAACTCGGTTATAGTGATTTAGAAAATGATAAAAAATATGGAATTGTCCGTCGTATTTTGTTGTCTAGAACGGCGAATTTAGTCAGTGAATTCTCATCCTGCAATATCAAATATTCTTTTAGTTTAAGACTCGCACTTCGCTCGTTAAAAGAGCAAAAAATTGAAGTGAGTGCAAATCAACAAATCTGGCAAATTGGTGAGGCAAAATTTCAGCGTTTGGGGAGTTACAGTGGAGGATATCAAAGACATGATGATAGCGGACATCAAATTTTGATTAATTATCGCAATGCTTCTCCTTTAGCACAGACGATTTCTTTGAGTGACTTATTAAGCGATCGCTTCGATCCTGATAAAATTAGAGATAAAGTGGTTTTAATGGGAGTCATTGCACCTAGTGTTCAAGATAATCATTTAACACCCCTTGGAGAAATGCGAGGACTCCATATTCAAGCTCAAATTGTAAGTTCTATTCTCAGTACAGTACTTGATAAACGTCCTCAAATTTGGTGGTTTCCTTGGTGGGGTGATACAATTTGGTTGGGAGTTTGGTCTGCAATAGGAGGAATTCTTGTTTGGCAAGGACGCTACTGGTTTAAAAACACCCTATCTCTCTATCTCACTTTGACTTTTAGTTTCTCCTTAACTATTTTATTCGCAAGCTGTTGGGTTTTTTTTCTGGTTGGAGGTTGGTTGCCTTTAATTCCGGCAAGTTTAGGATTATTATTGAGTGGAATGGCGATCGCGATCCTACCGATGAAAATTAAATCTCCATAACCTACCATAACAATTGTTTTCTCGTTCTCTTTGGAGGTAAAATGCAGTTACAGTATCTACCATTGGTTTTTATTTCTGCCCTCACTTCTCTGGGTGGATTTGACTTGATTGAAAACAAAATACATTTTTCTTTTCCTATCTTAATCAGTCAATCCGATCCCGCAGATAATGCAAATTCGGGAACACCTAAAGGGAAACGGAGTCCTGGTGGTACTCGTAAACCGGGAGATCCTATTGGAACTTGTCCTGCTAAAAATAAAGATATTAAAGCGATCGTTCCTGAAAATGTGCAAGGGATTACAACTCAAGATTATCCGGTGTTTTGGTTTTATATTCCTTATACAGAGACAGAAGTTCACTCTATTGAGTTTTCTTTAGTCAATGCCGATCAATTTGAAACCGTCGATCGCATTCCCGTTACGCTTAAAAATACACCTGAAATTGTTGCTATTTCTCTTCCTCAAACTCAAGAAAATGCTCTGCAACCCGATCGCACTTATAAATGGAATTTGGTGATTAATTGTACGGAAAAAGAATTAGGAGAAGAAAACGACATTCTGTTATATGGTTTTATTGAGAAAAATCCTCTAGAAAATCAAGGCGAATCAGCAGGTTTTCGTTATGATGAAGTTACAGAAAAAGCTGAATTTTACCGCGATAGTCCCAATAATATTCAAACCCAAAGCGAATGGAGAGAGCTTCTCCATTCCATCAATTTAGAAGAATATTTTGCTGAGAAGATCGGTGAAATTAATTTGGATGAGTAGACTTTTTTGGGAGATTATAGCCAGTTTCCGATTAAAACATAACCTCCCCAAAAATATGGATGTTTATCTACTTTGTTAAATAATTCAAGTTGCGCTTCATGGAGTGCTTTAGCTTTCGTAATATCAGGTTGCGCTAACTTTTCATAAAACTTTTTCATGAGGAGGGTTGTCGAGCGATCGTCAACCTGCCATAATGTTGAAAGGGTACTTCTCGCTCCCGATCGCACCGCAACTCCAGACATTCCTAATATAGCGCGATCGTCTCCAGTTGCAGTTTTACAAGCACTGAGAACTAGCAAATCGAGTAAGGCATTACTGCGAGCATTTTGTACTTCAATTAAGCGTTTAATTTGGTTGATTTTGAGTAATTCTCCGTGAGCCAAAATGAACGTATTGTCAAGATCGGAACTAAATTCTCCGTGGGTTGCGAGATGCAGAATTGAGAAAGGTTGCGATCGCAGTTTCTCTTCTAAATTCGCCAAGGAAAATTCAGAGTTGAGCAAAGTTTGTACAGTAAAATTATTGCGGTTTTTCGAGTTCTGATTTAATTCTTCCCAGATTTTTAATTCTGCTTCGACATATTCTAATTTTGCAAAATCTCTTCCCTCAATATTTTTTCGTTGTTCGCTAATACCAGCACCAAGAACATTAAACTGGCGATCGCTTAAAGGCTTGAGATCGAAAACCTGCAAATTCGGTAAAACAGAAATATTATAAGGTTTTTGGAGAACAAATTCTTCTAGATCGGCATCATAAAGAACAGACATGGAAATTTTTCTTAAAAAGCCATCAAGAACAAAAACAATTGTTTGTATTTGATTTTGCTTGATTTCATTTTCTATAGGTTTTAACAACCAATTATAAAGGAGAGTTGCGTTATTTTTTAATCCTTCAGGATCGTTTTGTTTGATGATATTGTCTTGTAAATATTGAGCAACTTCTTCAACTTTTTTTCGAGACTCTGTTACAATATAATGATTAAATTCTTCTTCGGGAAATTTTGAGAAAATTACCAGTTTATCTCGAATGAGAACGGGATAAACTAACGCAGTTTTTCGATCCAAACTTTCGAGATTTTCATCGATAGAGAAGGTGGGAGACAGTTGACAGTGCAAGAAATTCTCCAATTCTGCAAGTTGCAATTCATCAATGAGACCCACGGCTTCTTTTTGAGATTGTTTATTTTCTGCATCTTCGGTTATGAGTAAATCCACTAATTCTCGATAAACAGGTTCGATATTGTCGCGAAAATTGAATTGAATATTAGTATCAATTGGTAAGAGGTGAGAGCGCAGTTTTGAAAGCGTTTTTACAGAGGCTTTATAGGCTGCGATCGCGCTTTTAGGCTGTCCTTGTTTCCTCAATAGTCGTCCTAACTGCCATTCCCAGCGATAACGCAGATCGAGAGCTTGGCTATTTTCCGCTAATTGCAAGGCTTCTTGGGTCAAATTACGCGCTTCTAGCCATTGTCCGGTGCGTTCGTACATTTCCCCCAAAAGACCCCGTGCAGAGGATTCTGCGAGGCGATCGCGCAATGTCTGCGATCGCTCGACAATTTCAGCGAGATTTCGAGCAATTTGTTCCCCGGTTGAGATCCCCCCTAACCCCCCTTTATAAGGGGGGGATTGGAGATAAGAACTTTTGTCAGGGGGGGATTGGAGATAAGAACTTTTGTCAGGGGGGGATTGGAGATAAGAACTTTTGTTAGGGGTGGATTGACGAGAGGAACAGCCTGGCACATTATTAGGATTATCTCGATCCCAAAGACAAATGAGACTGCGAGTAAAATTGAGTTGTGCTTCGATGCTGCTACGACTGAGAGGAAGGTTGTTAAAGAGAGGCTGTAGTTTTTGTTGTAGCGCGATCGCCTCTCCTTCTCGACCCAATTCTATCAAAAAACTCAATTGATTGAGTTCTGCTTGCACTTTGAGAGCATCAGTTTTGGCAAGTTCAATGGCTTTTTGATAGCTATTTAGAGCATCTTTGGTATATTGACCGCTTTCATTGCCAAAGATAATAGCGCGATCGCTTAAAGCGCGTTTTGTATTGCCCAATTCTAACCAGATTTCACTCCCAGCAAAAGATGAATTTGTTGCTATTTGGAGAATATTTTCAGACTCTTCTAGTTTGCCTATTTGTCTCCACACTTTACCTAGCTTCTGATATGTAGCAACCTTTAAAGAAGATTCATTAAGTTGTTCATCAATCAGTGCTTTAATATCCTGCAATTGCGTCTCAGCTTGCAGACCAAACCCTAGAACTTGTAAGGCTTGCGCTTGGTTAATTCCCGTACCGATCGCCCCATCGATGCGATCGGCTTGATAATAGAGAAGAGTTGCTTTTTGCCACTGTTTGAGAGCATTTTCAGGCTGTCCTAATGACCAATATAATTGCCCTTGGCTGTTGAGAATTCTGGCCTGAAGGTCTGGGTTATTTTGGGGGAGTAATTCGAGAGCGCGATCGATGCTCATTTGTGCTTCTTCCCACTGTCCGAGATGTTGTTGAACAAGGGAAAGGTAGTTATAAATGAGCGCTTTTTCGGTAGTATTTTCGGTTTGTTGTAGCGCTTTTTGCCAGATTATCAGGGCTTCAGGAAAGCGATCGCTTTGATATTCGTTTAAACCTTGTTGTAGGAGAGAAGAAACAGGGGTTTGAGCAAAGATTTGGTGAGAAAACCAAGGGAAATTAATAACAAAAGACAATGCGAGTAGTGCAATGATGATAAAACGAATTAATTTAGATTTCATAGTTTTCTCAATTCGCTATTAATTTTAAACTAAGGAAGATCATCAGGATCGATGCCCATTTCTTGAAGGCGATCGCGTAATGCTTGCATTTTTTGGCGTTCTTCCTCTAATTCTGCTTGGGTTTCTTGGCGATCGCGTTCATTGCGATCGGCTCTTTGTTGTTCGAGATCGGCTCTTTGTTGCTCCATATTGGCTCTTTGTCTCTCGCGATCGCGTTGTTCGATAATTTCTATATAGTTCGCAAACCGCTCTCCATGAGGATAAAATAAAGCTAAGTCGCCTGATGTAGTGCTAAATTTTATCCCTAAACGCGGACTTTCCCAGCCTTCCATTTGAGAAACTTCGGTTAACTTTCCTCCTTTTCTCAACCATCCTTGCAGGCGATTCTTTGTCGGATCGTACAAGTAATATTCTTCAATTCCATGCTGTTGATAGAACTTGAACTTTGTTTGCATATCCTTCTTCTTATTTCCAGGAGAGAGGATTTCAAAAGCAACTTGTGGGGCAATATTATCTTCCTCCCATTGCTTATAGGATCCTCGGTCTCCTTTTGGTCGTCCGAAGGCAACCATTACATCAGGTGCTTGTCTTTGCGGTGCTTCTTGCGCTAAGATTTGCTGTTTCGTTAGTTTCACCGGATACCAAAGCAAATCTCCCGCCACAAAAACATCTTCTCTGTCTTTAAAGAGAGCATCTAAGCCACCTTTTATGGTGACAATTAAGCGAAATTGGATCGTGTTATCAGCCAAAGGTTTACCGTCGCTGTCGGGATAAAGAAGGTCTTCGTCAAGGGATAGGCGATCGAGTTGTTGTACCATTGCCTCTTAGGGAAAAAGGTGTGTATGATTGCCTTCATTATACAGAGTGAAAGAAGGTTTAACTTTTGTCAACTGTTGAGTGTGAACTGGGAGATAGGCGATCGGCTTGTTGATAGAGTTGAGTAGCGTCTCGCCACTGTTCTAGTGCATTTTCGGGCTATCCTCGCAACCAATATAACTGCCCTTGGGTATTGCGAATTCTGGCGTAAAGGTCTGGGCTATTTGCGGGGAGTAATTCTCAATCGCGATCGATCTTCTCTTGTGCTTTTCCCAATTCTCCGAGATGTTCAGATTAGCTATATTTTGCCATCCAGATATCAGCACTACCTTGATTTATACCTCCCAAATCTCCAAAAGTGTAACCTGTCAGATAGACACTATCTTCGCGATCGATCGCCAGATCGAAAGCCACATCGGTAGAATTAGATCCCAATTGATCTAGCCATAGTTGATTGCCATTGCGATCGTATTTTGCCACCCAAGCATCAGCATTTCCTGAGCTTGCTTGGCCTAAAACACCTGTAGCCATGCCTGTAACATATGCGTTACCTACACTATCCAATTCAATCCCCCAAGAAACTTCACTTTGTTGCGATCCAAGTTGTTGTTTCCACTGTTCTTCTCCATTTTTATTATATTGAGCCAACCAAACATCCCAGCCACCGCTATTCGTACCTCCTACATCACCCTTCGTATAGCCTGTTACCCAAACATTTCCAAAGCGATCTACAGCCACATCTGTTGCTCGATTATCCGAACCATTAGCAATTATTTTTACCCACTCTGAGGAACCATTACTATTCAATTTAGTTACCCATGCTTCAACTTCACCTGCTGTTGTTGGTGATAAAGGATTGCGATCGTGTCCCGACTGCGACCAACCTGTCATATAAATGTTACCAGAATCATCAACTGTAACCCCTCGGCTAATATCCAATTTATCAGTTGAATAAAATCTTGCCCAATCTCTTGTACCATTTGTATCGAATTTGACAATTAAACCACTTGTTTGACGCTCATATCGACCACTTTGTCCAATATCAAAATAGGTATTTTCTCCGACGACATAAACATTCCCTATATTATCAACAGCAAGATCGTAAAAAGAAATAACATAATTGCTAAGTTGTTCGAGCCATACTTGATTTCCGTCTGGATCGTATTTCGCTACCCAACCTTCTATATCGCTAGAGCCGTAATTACCTTCTAATGAAGCCCAAGCAAAACCTGTCATATATACGTTACCTGCACTATCAACAGTAATCTTCTCAATTCGTTCGTCTTGACTCGTTCCTATTTGTTGCGTCCATTGTAAATTGCGATTTCGGTCGTATTTACTCAGCCAAATATCAGTATCGCCAGCATTAGCTGCCCCTAGATCGCCAGATGTTTCTCCAGCCAGAAAAATATTGCCCTGTCCATCTACAGCGATCGCCCAAGCTCCATCAGAACTCGATGTTCCTATCTGTTCGCTCCATTCTAAATTTAAGTCAATCGTTTCTAAGGCTTTATGAACATTCAATCGTCCTTCACTAATGGTTTTTCCTTGTAACGAATTGAGAGGATCGATTCCAGTTGTCAAAAGCCCTTTGAGTGCTGAAACTGATAAAGTTGGATTTTCAGCTAATAATAAAGCTGCCGCACCGGCTACATAAGGCGTTGCCATTGAAGTTCCATCTCGTCCACCATAACTATTTCCCGGAAGTGTACTCAAAATCTGCGTTCCGGGTGCAGCTAAATCGACTGTATTGGCTCCAAAATTAGACAAATATGCCAGATTATCTTTATTATCTGTTGCAGCAACTGAAATGATATTAGGAAGATTATAATTGGCTGGATAAAAACTAATCGAATCATTATCTTCAGTATCATTACCTGCTGCTGCAACGAGCAAGACCCCGTTATTATTGGCATAGCTAATCGCATCATATTCCAATTGCGAGTAAATATTCCCACCTAGACTTGCATTGATAATATTAGCCTCATTATCGGTTGCATAGTGGATACTTTGAGCAATAGCATCAAGAGATAGAACACTTTGCCCAAAACTTGAAGCATTATCTCGGACACCTAACGCCATTAAACTAACATTTGGACTGACTCCAACGACTCCTAAATTATTGTCTCCTACTGCACCAATAATTCCTGCGACGTGAGTACCGTGACCATTATCAAAAACAAAAGGAAGCATTTCGTCCATTGGATCGGCATCATTGTTGCCGAAGTCATAACCATAAATATCGTCAACATAACCATTGCCATCATCATCAATGCCGTTTCCCGCAATTTCTCCTGAATTTTTCCACATATTCGGAGCAAGGTCTTGATGATTATAATCAATACCCGTATCAATGACAGCAACAACAATATCTTTACTACCTCGCTGAATGTCCCATGCTTCTGGAGCATCAATATCTGCATCTAGTGTACCCCCATTTTGTCCGGTATTATTTAACGCCCATAAATATTCAAAATCGGTATCGTTGGGTTGCCAAGTCAAGCGACGAATAGCATTTAATTCGCTGGCTTCAACTTTACTCAATGTCAGCATTTCGTCTCGAATTTCTAACACATTGGTTTCGGTTTCAAAGGTTAATAATCGCCATTGATGTAAGGGAGAATCGGAACTTGCGGTATCAGGAATCAATCGCTCGATATCGATCGCATCATAACCTCCAATTAACGCTTGAATATCGGTATCCTCGAGATCGGCAGCAAATTTAACCAATAACTCGCCTGGTTTGTATTCGACTCCCGTTTCCGGATCGATAGGAAGAGGTGCGATCGCATCTTCAACATCGATATAATCTAATATTTCTTGACCCACTTCCGTCCCCCTCCAATCATTATCCGGATCGATGACATCATCCAACGCGATCGCCTCTCCAGTTGCCCCTTTAACGCGGAAAATAAAGTCATTATAATCGAGATCGCTTCCCCCATCAATTCGCATATCTTCTAACACGAAGGTGCTACCCTCTCCCGTAACATCGGCAATTTGTCCCATTTGCAAACTGTCGTCAGGGTTAGCGGTAGAAAGGGAAAAGAGAGGACGTAAAGAGCCATTTGCATCGGGATTTTCAGAAAGTTTTTCAACCGTTCCATTGGGAACAAACATCACCCCAAACTCATCTCCTTCACGCATTTGGAAAGTTTTTTCACCTAAATATTCACCACTATTCCAACTTTTTTCCCCGAGTTCGCCACTAAATCGCGCTCCCTCGATTTTATCGCTAATAACGACGTAACCTTGCTCAGAATTGCTCAAAGCGCGATCGCTTGCTTCTTGGATAAATTCTCGCGATCCTGGTTCAAATTCGTCCATATTTTCTAAACTGAAAATAGCGAGTTCTCCTTTGAATTTTCCACCATCAAAGAGAAAATCAATGGTAACTTCTCCACTATCGCCGACGGTAAAAACACCAGAGTCAAATTGTTCGTTGACTTGAGGAAGAGAAAGACTGTTAAAGAAAGGAATTTCCTCAAATTCATCGAAGTCAATATCAGTGGCTTCTAAAACAGAAAAGCCGATATCTTGTGCCTCTGAAAAATCTGTTTCATCTCCTACAATATCGATAATATCAATTCCATCTTCACCGATCGGGAGAATTCCCGATGGTGTAAGAATGGGTTCGAGAATGAAAACTTGGAAAAAATGATGCTGTGAATTTTGGCGATCGCTCTGACAAGAAAACAATTTTTTGAGCAATGAAATGAACATAATATCCTCTAAATTTTTGGGGTTAATATTCGAGATTCGATCCGCAATTCATTTCAATGTATTTTTTGTATGAGACGGGGATTTTGAATCCCAGGCAGACTCGCTACTTTCTATTAAATGAATGTTTCAAAAACTCGTTCAACAAGATTTTTTCAGCTTTGCTAAAAATCCTCCCAAAAGCATTAATCCTAAAAGCGCAGAAGGTTCTGGAACTGATTCGGGTTTACGATTTTTCGGCGGATCGGGTTTGCAACCAGAAATCAAACTGCCATTTTTGTTGTCACCGATCGCAGCCATTGCGCCTTTATTACATAACCCATAAAGTTGTAAGCTATACTCTCCTTGAAGGCGATCGGGAACGTAAAAATGTTCTGGCTCATCGAGCAAATTACCTGTATAGAAAGCGTCGGGAATTTCATTCAGTAATCCTAGTTCCTCTGTATATCCCAAACGTCGCCCCTCCGGATCGGTGAGAATAAAATCAAGTCCCTCAAATAAACCATGTAACCAATTGTCAGAAGGCGCACTATTTTGATTCGTCAAAAGATAGTGCATATAAGCAGGAGAAAGAGTGGAAAATGGTATCCCACTAGACGGATTGCGATTCCCATATTGAGTCTGACATTGTACACTGGTGGGAAAAACCGTTAAGCATTCCCAAGGTGCATTTTGAGCTACCATAATGTCAGTGACATAGAGAAATTCTAAGTCATTCAAAATAAATCCTTGGGGATCTTCGTCTGTATGAAAAAATTCTCCTCCCAGCAACGTAATCCCAGCTTCTTCGGCGGCTCTTTCAATGAGTCCCACTCCTGTATAAGTGCCGTAGTAACCTTTTTGGGCATAAGGAGTTAAAAATGGCATATAGGATGGTTTCATGGTATAGCCTTTTCCCATTTGGGTATTGATAAATTGCTCCATTTTAGCTGCATCTTCTGCTGAGATTTCAACAATGTCTCGTTGTTCAATGGAAGTATTATCCGCAAGCTCAGAAAGGTGAACAAAAGAACCAAAAGTATGTTGATTTTGAACGCCATTATCGGCAGAGATCGCAACACCATTTTCCTGAAAAATATCCCAATAATTGCCGTTAGAATAGGCTGGACTTGATTCGTAAATTTTTCCATCTTGAAGCAATCCTACATGAAGAAAAGAATTGCTTCCTTCGGGTTGGAGAAAGACTAAATTAGAACTCGGAAGACTAATTTTTGCTTCAAATGCGATCGCATTGCTACCAGCATTGGGTGCATCTAAGGAAAAATCAAGAATAGTACCCTTTTTCACATCGAGAAACCATTCTGAGCCTATATTGGCAGTTGAGTTCGTGCCTTGTGTAGCAAGACTCAACGCATCTAACAGTTTTCCATCCATCCAAATATTGGTCTCGATCGCGCCAGTTCCCGTAGTTGTGAGGGTGTTATTGAGTTTAATTTGTCCCTCAAAAGGACTTTCCCAATGCAAAGTCTGACCGTGTTGATTGAGTGTTTTATTAAAGAATAGCGTTTGTGCGGTGGCCGTGTTAGCTCCCGCAAACAGCGCGATCGCTGTTGCGGTTAAACCCAGTGCCAAATAGCGTGTATTTTCCATAGTGATTGACGATCCCCTCCTAAAAAACAGAGATTCTGGACTGTAATAAACAACAATTCAGGACAGCGAACTCTTACCTCTTATTCCCCTCTCAGTTTTGAGTTACCTGTTTTATGCAGCTTAAATAAATTTTTTCTAACAAGATTTTATTCTCGCACCGGAGCAAAATCACTCAATTAACGGAGATAGAATGTAAAGTTTTAGTAAAGATTTTGAGCATACTTCATCGTAACTTTACATTTTCCCGGATTTCGAGGTTTAGTTTCGATGCACCCCGAACAATTGAACAAAAAGGAAAGTTCACGATCGCATTGCAACAAATAGCGCAACCAAATCGGCTTTCAAACTCTTCTCTGATCTAACCCAACTTTTTTATGCAGCATCGTCAATTTTCTTTATAAAACTTAGTCTTACTAGCGATCGCAAAGCACATAATACTAACTACAAGGTAAAAGGAGGCGATCGCTTGTGTCTCGGGCAAACAAGACAACCTCTCCTTTTTCATTAACTCCCCACTCTTGTGCCTCAACAATACGATTTGTAGCGCGATCGCCTTGATATTGGGGAAGGGTGGCATCTTCCCAGACTTCGCTACTACTGAGAGGTGCGGAAGAATTATCGCGCAAACCTCCTCGTCCTACGTTGTAAAAAGCAACGGGATTTTCTCCTACATTGCATCCTCGCGCTACTGTGGTATCAATGAAAGACTCGGGAATACCATCCAAACTAAAGTTATCAACCCCATTTATTGTCACTGTTCCATCAATGCCCAATACCGAGGTTGCTGTAAAATCACTTTCGGGAGTGCGAACCCCTCGAAATTGCCGAAACCCAAAAATTCCTCGCGCTTTAGCATAAATATCTCCCCCCCGACCCTGAAAAGCACTGGCAACAATATCGCTATTTTCCGTTAAGAAAGCGATGATAAATCCTCCCACATCCATCGTGATATTACCCCCATTGCCAAAACCTCCTGCTTCTGCTGAAATTTCGCTATTGAAACGCAGGAAAATAGACCCAGCAACCGTTAACTCGATATTGCCCCCATTTCCTGCCGCAGTCGAGGCCGTGAGTTTGCCGCGATCGCTTAACAGAATGTCCTCGGCATTCACTGTTAAAGTGCCTGCATTTCCGGTTGCTTCACTTCTGACAGAAACTTGAGAATTATTCTGCACTGTTAAATCTCCCGTGTCGAGTTGCACATTTCCCGCACTCCCGCTACCTGTCGATCGCGCAACGATGCTGCTATTACTATCGACAAGAATGCGATCGCTTGCAAAACTAAAAATATTTCCTCCTTGTCCATTCACCGTTGAAGCTGAAATTTCACTATTATTTTGCACCGTTAAATCTCTCGTATTGAGTCCTATATTTCCCGCACTCCCATTTCCTGTTGCTTGAGAAATAATGCTGCTGTTGCTATCAACGAGAATGCGATCGCTGGCATTAACAGAAACCGTTCCTCCCTGTCCATTGACCGCAGAAGTCGAAACATGACCACTGTTCTGTACAGTTAAATCTCTCGTATCGAGTTGTACATTTCCTGCACTCCCATTTCCTGTTGCTTGAGAAATAATGCTACTATTGCTATCAACAAGAATGCGATCGCTTGCATTAACAAAAACTGTTCCTCCTTGTCCTTCTTTCGTCGAAGCCGAAATTTTACTATTATTGGTTAGGCTCAAAGATTGCAAATTTTGTAATGTAATTTCTCCTCCAGATGATTGATTGGTTTCCCCAGAAAGTAGTCCTTGATTATCTAACTCCACAGTATTTGCTGTAATATTCAAATTACCGGCTGCCCCTGTGCCTTCACTTTGAACGAGAATTTGAGCGCCATTACTAACAGACAAGCGATCAATATTCAAATTTATATTTCCAGCATTAAAATTATTAGCAGTTGTAGTAGTTAATACACTAGGACTTCCATTACTCGAACCGCTTAGACTTACAGAAGTCGCGTTAATATTCAAATTTCCTCCCGACCCCAAGCTAGTAGCATGAGTTGAAGCAGAAATTCTAGCACCATCTTGTATCGTTAAATTTTCAGCATTTGCTGTGATATTCCCGCCATTTCCCGTTGCATTAACACCCGATTCAGAATAAATTCCACTGAAATAACCAGTAAGATTGATATCAGTTACATCGATTTGAATATTACCTGCATTACCTTCTCCAATCGTTGAAGTTTGAATACTTCCTCCATCTTTTAAATTCAACTGATTTGTGGAAATCTCAATATCACCAGCATTGCCACTTCCTCCTAAATTGCGAGCAAATAAACTACTAGGAGAACCAATAATATTAAGAGATTCAGATGTATTGATTTTTACAATACCTCCGTCTTGGTTATTTGACGTAGAAACAGAAACAAATGAACCTCCAGATAGCGTTAAATTTCTGCCAGTAATCTCTACATTACCATTAGAAGCAACGAGATTGGAAGATGAAAGATTAATGTCATCCCCTTTAAAATCAACATTACCATTAGAAGCAACGAGATTGGAAGATGAAAAATTAATATCATTCCCTTCAAGATTAACAGTCCCATTAGGAGTAAGAATATTGGAAGAGGAAAGATTTATATTATTTCCGACAAAATTAACAGTCCCACTCAAATTAATCAATTGAGATGAGTTCAAGTGAATATCTCCACCAATTAAAGAAATAGATTTGCCGCCAAAAAATACCCAATTAATATTTTCGACTTGAATTGGAGCTAAGTTTGAGCCTACTTGCAAGCCGACAGGAACACTCATTGTTAACAGAGGTGTTCCCGTCGCTGAAAATGTCGTCCCATCGGCAAAATTTACTCCTATTCCAGTGCTGGCAGTAAATGAACCTTGAAGATTAAGAGAAGAATTAGCACCAAAAATAATTCCGTTCGGATTGAGAAGATATAAGTCAAAATTGGGATTTATTCCAGCTTGAATTGTACCTTGAATATCAGATAGACTTCCACCAGTCACGCGAACAAAAATATTTTGAGAGTTATAAGTATTATCAAAAGTAGTAATGTCACTGGAATTAGGAAGTGAAAATTGCAACAGACTGTGAAATGTATTAGATCCTTGGGGTGTTCCAACAGAAATTGTACAAGATATTGCCCCTGAACAAGATCCACTTGCGCTTGTCCCTAATGTTGGGTCTGTTATAACCTGTGCTTGGACAGGAGAGAAACAACTCAACCCACAGAGGAGAAAACTACCGAGAAACCCTATGGGAGGGAAAGAAGTGCGATACAGTTCTGCTGCACTAAACCGATCGCGCCATCGCAAAGAAAATTTAAACATCAAACTCAACCCTAGAGATCATCTAGTCCTTTCTTGGATGAAACAGGAAAATTTTATGCAAAGGAAGAAAAAGGTAATATAACTTTAACCTAGAACGCTCTCTCAAGAGAAATGAGGTGAAAAGCGATGATATTAAAAAAGTTAGCACTTGTTCGGGTAGCGATTCTACTACAAGTTCTCTGTTTAACCTGTCCTGTCTTTACGATCGCCTTCTTCAGCAATCCTAGGGCGATCGCACAACCCATCGATCGCCCCCCACCAACACCTACTAAACCCCCAGAAACCCTTCCCGATCCCGAAACTTTTATCCCCCCTCCTTCATCTCCTCCCCTTCCTCCCGAACCGCGATCGCAGGGGACATTTACAATACAAAAATACAAAGTGACAGGAAATACCATCTTTAGCGAGGCAGAATTTGACGCAGTAACGCGGGAATATACTGGAGAAAATATTACTTTTGCTGAAGTTGTGCAAGCGCGATCGGCGATCGCACAACTCTATCTCAGTCAGGGATATCGCACCACTGGGGCTTATATTCCCTTACAAACGATGCGAGAAGGAGTCCTCGAAATTCGCGTGGTTGAAGGAAAGGTTTCTCGCATAGACGTAGAAGGACTGCAAAATCTGAATACAAGTTATGTTCGCGATCGCCTCTCTCTCGCGATCGCACCTCCTTTAAATTTCACAACCCTAGAAGAAGCGATCCAACTCCTGCAACTCGATCCCCGCATTGCTAGAGTTTCGGCTAACTTATCCGAGGGAGTTGAGCCTGGAGAAAATATCTTAAATGTGGAAGTTAAAGAAACCCCCGCGATCGCCGGACAAATTGGCAGTAATAATCACCGCGTTCCCAGCGTTGGCAGCCTTCAAGGGCAATCGTCTCTCACTTACGCTAATCTCCTCGGCTGGGGAGATACAGTGAATTTTAGCTATAATCTCAGCCAAGGGAGTAATCTTTGGGAAGTTGGCTACAATCTCCCCGTCAATCCTCTCAATGGAGCCGTACAACTGCGCTACAATCAAACCAGCAGTGCCATTATCGACCCCGATTTTCAGATTCTCGATATTGAATCGCGATCGCATTCCTTTGAACTGGGTTTTCGCCAACCGATCGCGCGATCGCTACGAGAAGAATTCGCCCTAGGATTGACTTTTTCTCACTACGATAACCAAACTTTTTTACAAGAAACCCCTTTTCCTCTCACTACAGGATCGGAACGAAACGGTAGAACAGGCCTTTCTGCGCTAAGATTTTCCCAAGAATGGCTGAAACGCTCTAGAACAGACGCGATCGCCTTTCGTTCTCAATTTAATTTCGGCTTGGACTGGTTCAACGCAACCATCCATGAAACGGCTCCCGATAGCGATTTTTTCAGTTGGCGCGGACAGTTTCAATGGGTGCATCGTCTCACTTCCGACCTGACCTTATCACTTAGATCCGTCCTACAACTCGCCGATCGCCCTCTCCTTGGCGTAGAGCAATTGAGTTTGGGGGGAAGCAGCACCGTGCGGGGTTATCGCCAAGATACCCTCGTTGCCGATAATGGCTTTTTTGCCTCCATCGCCCTACAAATCCCCGTTTTGAAGATTCCCGAATGGGAAAGTGAGCTTTATCTTTCTCCTTTTTGGGATTATGGTATCGTTTGGAATAATTCGGGAGGGATGGAACTACAACAGCAAACCCTATCGGCGATCGGGGTGGGTTTAACATGGCAAATAAGCGATCGCTTTCTGGCACGTTTAGATTGGGGAATTCCCTTGATTTCGGTCGATCGAACTTCACAAACCTTACAAGACAACGGTTTGCACTTTTCCTTGATTCTCAATCCTTAATTGAGCCTGCTACGATCGAAAAAAATGTTTTCTAGATTTGCGAGGGAAATGAAAAAATACTTACAGAAATGGCGATCGGGTTTGGTGCTAGTTTTGCTGGGATCGTCTCTAGCAATGACTTTAACGGGATTAATGGCGAAAGTTTCTTCAGCTATTCGAGAGCGATCGCACACTTCCTCTTCCCAGCCCAACAAAGCTGCAAATCTGAAAATTGAGGGGAATTATCGCATTATTGCAGCCAATGGCATTCCCGATCATGAAACGGGACAATTCCCCAATCAAGGCAATCCTAACCGTATTTCTAGCCAAAATTATAGCTTTCGCGTTCCCCTCAACCCAACCCCAAACCCTCGCGCAACTTTAGCCAGGGGTCCGATGTTATTTGGGGTTGCTCTCAATGGTGTTCCTTTTGACCCTGGCACCGCCGAATTTTGGACTCCAGAGGGACGAAGAATGGGTCGAGGTCAAAATACTTCAGGATGGAATTATGAGGCGCTTACGGGCAAAATTGACCTGGGTTTAGACCAAAATAATGCTCATGTTCAACCTGGCGGTGCTTATCATTATCATGGTGTGCCGCAAGGATTGATCCAAAATTTGGGTAATGGTGAAAAAATGCAGCTTCTCGGTTATGCTGCTGACGGGTTTCCTATTTATGCAGCTTATGGCTACAAAAACGCGACAGATCCGGGTAGCGGGACCCGGAAAATGCGATCGAGTTATCGCTTAAAGTCGGGGACGCGATCGGGGGGGCCGGGAGGTACTTATGATGGTACTTTTACTCAAGATTATGAATATGTTGCGGGATTGGGGGATTTAGATGAGTGTAATGGGCGGATGGGTGTAACGCCAGAATATCGCAATGGGATTTATCACTATTACATTACTGAGGAATTTCCTTTTGTTGCTCGCTGTTTTCGCGGGACTCCCGATAATAGTTTCCGCAAGGAACCCCCAAGAGGACCCGGAAATGGTCAACAACGACGCGATCGCGAAGCGTCTCCAAGGGAAAATCGTCCTTTCCCTCCACCTCGCAGAAGACCTCCCCAACAATAAATAAATGCAATTTCTAATCTCCTGCGGGTAAATATTCTGGGTTTAAAGTTTCTTCTAGGGTAAAGGGAGAAAGTTCGGGAAAATAACTCAGAGAAAGTCCTGTTTCTACAGAGGTTAATTTTCTAGCGTTTTGATAACTTTTAGGATAACATTCTACTAAATAATTTCCCAAGCTGGGACTGATTTCAAGGTCTTCAAGAATTCTTTGACGATGTTCAAGAATTGTAAATAACCAGCTATTACTGCGTTTTTCCGGTTGATGTTGATATTTTAAGAGGTGCATGAGCAGAATTTTAAGATTGCTAAAGATAGCTTTTCTCTCTCGTCTGCTCATGTCTTCAATTTCTGCAATTAAGTTTACCCAATCAACTTGCTCGAGTTTTCCTGTTTTGATTTGCTCGAGGGTTGTTTGTAGCCACAGATAATAATCGCGATCGTAAAGATGAGAATGGGTAGAATTGAGCCGAGTTTGCACGATCTTTTCCTCCTCTAATCGAAAAGATAGCCCAAAAAAATCTCATCTATCTGCATAGGTCTATCATTGTCCTGAAATTGTAACATCCGTAGAATTACGGTAAGCATTCTCGCCTGTGAAATATATAGCAGTGATTTTACTCACATCTTAAGGTAGATGCGATCGCCTCCGCAAGAGACGAAGTTCACGGTTTTTGTCAAGATTCCATCACCAACAAATCCAATAAAATAAGAGATGATGGAATCATTGAAAACAAAGCCTTTCAGAACTATGTTGACTCAAATCCAATTGATCCCCGGTGCTATCTCGGAAATTTTTGCCTCTGCGACAGAAACAGGTATTCTTACTTTAAGCGATCGCTACGGATTAATGGCTGCTGCTCTTGATGAAGGTCTGGATGACGAGGAAAGAAGAGCCGTAAATCGCATTCTCCACTTTGTTAAACAAGGACGTATTGCTGTAACTGCGGTTTAAATGATTCTTCCCATCGCTTACCATCCTAACTATGTGACTCCTTTACCAGAGGAACACCGTTTCCCGATGCCAAAGTTTAAACTTCTCTATGAATATCTTTTAAAAGAGAAAATTATTTTGCCTGAGTGGGTGCATACCCCGGAAATTCCCCCGCAATATTGGTTAGAGTTGGTACACGATCGCGCTTATGTTAAGGCTTATCTCGAGGGAAGTTTGTCCCCAAAAGCACAGAGACGCATTGGTTTACCCTGGAGTCTAGGTTTAGTCACCCGCACCTGTACTGCGGTGGGAGGGACGATTTTAACGGCTCAATTAGCGCTACAATACGGTATCGCGTGCAATACCGCAGGGGGAACTCATCACGCTTTTCCCGACTATGGATCGGGGTTTTGCATTTTTAATGATCTGGCGATCGCCTCTCGTGTCCTGCAACATCTCAATTTAGCAGAAAAGATACTGATTATCGATCTTGATGTGCATCAAGGAGATGGAAGTGCTTATATTTTCCAAGATGATGACACGGTGTTCACTTTTTCAATGCACTGTGAAAACAATTTTCCTCACCGCAAACAGAAAAGCGATCGCGATGTTTCCCTCCCAGTAGGGTTAGATGATGAGGGATACTTGCAAATATTGGCTAAATATTTACCCGATCTCCTCTCGGAAGTGAAACCGGATTTGGTGTTATATGATGCAGGTGTCGATCCTCACGTTGGCGATCGCTTAGGGAAATTAGCGTTAAGCGATCGCGGTATTTATCGACGCGATCGCATGGTTTTAAGTAGTTGTAAGGCTTTTGGTTATCCAGTTGCGGCGGTTATTGGCGGCGGTTATACTAAGAATAATTCTCAAAATATGCAAGATTTAGTTTATCTTCATTCTCTCTTACATCGCGCCGCACGGGAAGTATTTGTGAATATTTAACTAAAATGACGCTTAAATCTGCGATCGATGCGATCGCTTTTCTGTTGGTTACAGTCACCACAGAGGGTTTGCAGATTACTCATATCGTTACTTCCTCCTTTAGCAAGGGGAATTATATGATCGACTTGCAATTTTACTTCTTTATTACTTGTTCCGCAACTCTGGCATTGATAGTTGTCTCGTTCAAAAACATATTTACGGACGGAGGGAGGGATGGGAATTCTCGGTGTTTTTTCCATTGGTTTATTGAGATGCTTTATTCTTTCCTCCCTGTTTTTATTTCTAACTAATTTTTTAACCAAAAAGGGAGTTACAGGAGCGCACACACTCCCACTCTGTAAAGATATCATTGTCAAGTCAATAAAGTCAAGTAAAAATTAAACATTTTTTTATCTCATTCCTTAACTACTAAACAGATATCCTTAACCAATATAGAGAATTTTGTTAAACAGCACATTTGCAAACTTCCCCAATCGATTTTAATGAATTTTTGGGATGACGGATCGACGATTCAAACAGATGATTCAAAATTAGATGATCTTTCAACCCCTGCGATCGCCAAACCATCAAGATCATCAAAACAATGTTTGCTTTTTCATCAATTTTTCTGTTCCTCTTTTCTGTTCCTCTTTCTAACTATTTCTTAGCTAAAAAAAGGGTCTACAGGAGCGCACAGATTCCCACTCTGTAAGGATACCATTGTCAAGTCAACTAAGTCAAGTAAAAATTAAACAATTTTTCATCTCATTAGATTTTTAGTATGAGACGGGAATTTTCAATCCCCGACGGATCGACGATTCAAATAGATGATTCAAAATTAGATGATCTTCCAACCTATGCTGTTAAGCATCTAAACGGCATTATCAAGAATCCCAAAAACCTTGGAGTGCGACCATCTTGGTCGCTAGCGATCCGTTGTTTAAATGTGTTTTAGCTTATGCGATCGCCAAACCATCAAGATCATCACAACAATGTTTGCTTGTTATCAATATTTTCTGTTCTTTGTTCCTGTTCTTCTTTACCACTCCTTTCTTATCTCAGAAAGGGGTTACAGGAACGCACACACTCCCACTCTGTAATAATACCATTGTCAAGTCAATAAAGTCAAGTAAAAATGAAACAATTTTTCAGCTATTTTTTTAAGGACGGAACGACGGTGCGATCGCAGAAAATAGCCCAGAAAGGGCGCAATAATTGCACCCCTATGAGTTTATGTAGTGAAATCATCTTCCTCTTGAATGTCTGACTCCTCCTCTAACACCGTATTGTCAACAACCGGGGAAACAAACTCAGTATCAGCGATAGTAGGTAACTGCTTATCATACAGTTGCATGGATTGTAAGCAATTATTAATGTCCGTCACTGCATCATTATATTCAGCAATTTTTGCTTCAATTTCTTCCTGAGTGCGACGGTTGCTGGCAATTTTTTCTTCAGCCTCCTGTTCTAGTGTCTGTTCCAGATAAGAACGAGCGCGATCATATTGTTGTAAAATATCATCAGCTTGCTGTTTAGCCATCGGTAAAATTTGGGTTTTTAGGGTTTGATTCACGGTTTGGCGGAAAGTCTGGCGAATTGTCTTTGATACCTTGGGTTCAAAATCTAACTTTAATAATTGACGAATAGCAGGTTCAGCCTCAATGATACTTTCTGCGTCATATCCTTGAGAAGTTTGCTGTAATGTTTGCCGAAATTGATAAATCGAAAATGTCCCTTCATCGTAAAAGCGAGGACTTTCGCGAACATAGCGATCGCATTCCGTGCGTGCCTCGCTACTTAATGCCTCGCATAACATATCCTGCAAGCGCTTAATTTTCACCTCAATGCCTCCATCATTGCCCAACAAACGGTAGAGTTGGCGATAGTGTTCTGTCTTTTGTAAGCGTTCTAACAAGCGCTGACAGAAATTCATTGCCACCATTTTAACATTAGCAATCAAAACATCTTCTAGTTGATTAGAAAGATAATAAAGCGCCTCTACTAAAACAGCTAATAATGGTGCTGTTGCATTGCGTGGATGGCTTTTTGTTGCGCGTCCATAGGCTTCCTGAACCGAAAATGTTTGTAAGAGTTCATCCAAACGATTCACCATTTTTTCTTTCAGAATGCGAAAATCAGACTCAAATAAGCTATCTTCATTGATAACAATTTGATTGATTTCCTCTTCCATATACTCTTGAAACTCTTGTCCGACATCTTGTAATTGTTGGTTTAAGCGCTCTAATTCCCGTGCTTTCATCGCATCAATTTCGCGAGGCTGGCTTTCTAATTCCTGACGATTGGCGATATAATACTTGCGTAACGTAATGCACAACGGCTGTAAATCGTCCGCAAGATTAGAAAATAATTCCGGTCGTTTCTCCTCCGTTAAATAGCGCGTAATGGCACTGCGAAACTCCTCAATTCCACTATCTTGAATCAAGCGTTCCATTAAAGGTTTTCCCCATTCGCTGAGAATGCGAATATAATTTTCATTGGGAGTCTCATAACCATGCACAGAAACGCGAAACTCACTCCCAGAAAGTTTGCCGGAATTGGCACAATAATTGTTAAACGCACTAACAAATTGAGGCGTATCTTCCTCCCCTCCAATTCCCTTGACACTTTCCACAAAAAGAGAATCTAAGCCAAAGCGATCGCTACTATTGGTCTCTTTAACTTGACTGCCATAAAATCCCAGTAAACCACTGGTTTTGTAAATGCGATTGGTATCGCGAAACTGACTAGAAATCAAACTTTCTAAACGCTGACGTAACTGAGCATTGTACCATGTTTCATCGATGCGATTGAAAACATAAAAAACGCGATCGCGGATGCCGGAATTGGCTCGCATTTTCTCTAATAACTCCGTCTCTTCCGTGGTCATATCCCCCGCAGATGCGGGTTTTAATACTGTCACTACTGCCGAAGTTTCGGGGTCTTCAATTTTGTTGTAAGTTAACTCTGCATCCTTCTTCACTGGTGCATCAATTCCTGGCATATCCACCAAAACATTACCATCTTCTAAAAGGGGATGATGACAGTAATATTGTAAGCGCTTCAGCACCGAACTATTGTTGCCGCGACGAGCATAACCCGCCGCTTCTGCTAAATTGGAAAAGTTAAACTGTTCCATAGAATAAGTCGCATTGCGTATTGTTTGAATGCGATCGCGATTGCTAATATATCCTTCTAAAAGGAGAGAGAGTGCTTTTGCTTGTTTAGCACGTTCTGACTTGCTTTCTCCCCCTTCAGCCGCGATAATTGCTTCGCACCCCTGTTGCAGAAGATCGAGAATTTCTCCTTGATTAATGTTCCCCGATGCGTTTAAATTTAACTTATGACAAAGCATCTGAACTTGTTCGCGAATTTCTGCCTCGCTTAAAAAAGTTAAAACCACTCGTTCGCGATCGGGTTCTGCATATTCAATCGAACATTCTGTCCCCGTGGCATGACCTTCCGCACTGTATAATAATTCTCGTTCTAATAGGGCATTAATAAGCATCGATTTCCCCGCACTAAATGCCCCAGCAAAGACAATTTCAAACTTTGGCGCGATCGCTTTCTTTAAAGAAGATTCTACAGCCGTTGATGTTTGCTGGGTTCGTAGAGAGGGTTCTTGTTGCAATAGTTGCAATAAGATCGTAACTCGTTCCTGAAGATTGGCGCATTGAGGGTTATTTGAATTCATCTTGTTTTTACCGAAAGAATGTGATAGTGACTTGCTGGATATAGTCTAACTTCACTGAATATTATATCAACATGAGTGAGTGATGCGATCGCTATTTTTGGCAAAGAAAAATAATGACGAATCGATGTCATAATGAGATAATGGCAATTTCCCTGTTTTCCCCCAACTTATGAGTATCCTGACCCTGCAAGCGATTAAAAAAGATTTTGGTATTAAAGAAATCCTGCGGGAAGCGAGTTTTAGCGTTGAAGATGGCGATAAAGTCGGTTTAATTGGGGTCAATGGTTCGGGAAAATCTACCCTTTTGAAAATGATTGCGGGGCTAGAATCTATTGATGGGGGGAAACGCTTGACGCGATCGGGGGCGAGAATTGTCTATCTACCCCAACAGCCAGAAGTGGACGAAAATTGCACCGTCCTCGAACAGGTTTTCGCCGATAGTAGCGAACAAATGAACTTGGTGCGCGAATATGAAGCATTATCCCTGAAAATAGCCAAAGTAGAAGGAAAAGAACGCGATCGCCTTATCTCCCGTTTAGCGGCGATCGGGGAAAAAATGGAGGCAACGGGAGCATGGGAACTGGAAACTAATGCTAAAATTGTCTTGAGTAAGTTGGGAATTACTGACATTGAAGAGCGAGTGGGCAATCTTTCTGGGGGTTATCGCAAGCGCATCGCCCTCGCTACAGCCTTGCTCTCAGACCCCGATTTACTGCTCATGGACGAGCCAACCAACCACCTTGATGCTGAATCGGTAGAATGGCTGCAAAACTACCTACAGGGCTTTCGCGGGGCATTACTGCTGATCACTCACGATCGCTATTTCCTCGATCGCGTCACCAACCGTATTTTAGAGATCGATCGCGGGGACCTCTACGGTTACGCGGGGAATTATTCCTACTACCTCGAGAAAAAAGCCCTCGCAGAAGAAGCCGAGGCCAGCAGTCAACGCAAACATAGAGGAGTATTGCGGCGAGAATTGGAATGGCTCAAACGCGGTCCAAAAGCACGCAGTACCAAGCAAAAAGCGCGGATCGATCGCGTCCATGAAATGCAGGATAAAACCTTTAAAACCGCCCGAGGCAAGGTCGATATCGATACCCCTGGACGACGCATCGGTAAAAAGGTCATCAAACTGGAAAATGTGAGTAAATCCTATAGCGATCGCCTTCTCATCAAAGATTTCTCCTACGAGTTTAGCCCAGAAGATCGCATCGGGATCATTGGCGGTAACGGTGCGGGAAAATCAACTTTAATGAATATTATTACCGGAAAAATTCCCCCCGATACGGGAACGGTAGAGATCGGCAGTACCATTCATATCGGTTACTTCGACCAACACTCCGACGCGCTTTGGTCTGCCTTAGAGGAAAATCAGCGCGTTATTGATTACATTAAAGAGATTGGGTCTTACGTGCAAACCGCCGACGGCACGCAAATTAGCGCCTCACAAATGCTAGAGCGATTTCTCTTTCCTCCTAATCAACAGTATGCCCCCATTAACAAACTTTCGGGAGGAGAAAAACGGCGTTTATTCTTACTGCGAGTATTGATGGATGCGCCAAATGTTTTGATTCTCGATGAACCCACCAACGACCTTGACGTGCAGACTTTAGGGGTGTTAGAAGAGTATTTAGAAGAATTTAACGGTTGCGCGATCGCCGTCTCCCACGATCGCTATTTCCTCGATCGCGTGGTTGATTTTATCTTTGCGATCGAACCAGGAGGAAAATTGCGCCAATATCCAGGCAATTATTCCCTTTATTTGGACTATAAACAAGCCGAAGAAATGGAAGCGAAGGAGGAAAAAACACCGACGGTAAAGAAAGAAAAAGAAACATCACCAAAGCAAGCTAAAATTCAAAGCCGTCCCCGTCGTCTCTCTAACTATCAACGGAAAGAACTAGAACAATTAGAGCAAAAAGTTCCTCAACTTGAAGCAGAAAAGAGCGAGTTAGAACAGACAATTTATCATAATCCTCCCGAAGGTTACACAAAATTACAAGAACTCACCGATCGCCTGGCAAAACTGAATGGAGAAATCGAACAAGCAACAGAAAGATGGTTAGAATTAGCCGAATTAGATGTTTGAAATTGATACTATTATTTAGCAGTTTTTAACTTCAGTTCGACCAAAGTATAATTTTTGATTTCAGTTTGTGTTACTTCCTGAATTTTTGTTTCTTCTTCTAGAGTAGCTTCATACACCTTGCCAATTATAAGATCGATCGAGTCATCTTCAGTAATCTTAGCATTAATTGCTCCTTCATATTCTGTACTGTCTTCAATATCTTTAATGAGAAACTTCCTTTCTTTCTTTTTAACTCCTTCCCCAGCAACAATCAATCGACCTACAATTTTAAATTGTCTGGGTTCTTCAAGTTCTATTTTCTTAATAATTTCAAGCGCTCTGAGAATATTAGCATAGTCCAGATTAGCGCGATCGCTATTTTCTGGATTAGTGGCACCCCAATCAAAATTAAGATCGGATTCTAATTTCGCTAATTCAGAGAAAAAAGATTTTATCTTTTTCGATGGATCTCCTTTATATTCTGACAATATTGCTTTAAATTGATCGACATTTTTCGCATTACTTGCCTTCATTAAATTAAAAAATTCCTGAGATACTTCCTCAGCAAGAGTTTTACCGTGTATATCAAATTGTTGATTGGGAGGAAATGCAACCTGTACTCCAAAAGAACCTTTGAAAGTTCCTAGAACTGATAATTCAAGTTTCTTTTTGGTTTGATTTAAGCTACTATATCGACTCGGTTTAAATCCTCCAAAAATATCCAATAATTCCTGTAAAGATTTAAAAACTAAACCTAGATTTTTTGCAGGAACTTCTCTTTTTCCTTTATCTAAAAAAGAGGAAATTTTTATATTTAAAATTTCTCGCTTCTTTTCTAAAGCTATTCTAGAAGGTGCTTCTAATGCTAACAATATTTCTTCTTGAGATATTTGTTCAACTTCTTCCAAAACTCCAACTGCTTCAGCCATTCTCTTCGAAAAATCAACAAGTTCTGAATCTAATGGTAATAATAAACCAAACTTTTCTTCATCTCTTTCATATACCCATATAGACAACACATCGGCAACCTCTTTGTGTTTTTGCCAATTATTATTTTCAAGATATTGTATGAATCTTTCTGGAAAAATAGATTCAAACCGTTCGAGAGGTAAAGTTTTCATTGCATCAATTCCACCATGATCTAGAGACCGAGGGCTGTTTATAAACGAGTAGCCACTTATAGCAGCAAGCATTTGTATGTAACCATAACTAAACTCCTCTTTCTTTGTATTATCATCCATGAGAACAAGATTTTAGACGATTTGCTCTCACGATTATCCCATAAGGATAACAAAAAACATCAAGTATTTTTAAAACCGACAAGAAAATTTACTAAAAAAGCTCTTAAATGAGATAAGGAAGAAAACGAACCAAACCTTTCTTTGTCAAGACATTTTAAGATTATCTAGGTATTTTAAAACAACAGAAATTGAAAGAATTCAAAACAAGGAACAGATTTTGTATTCCTCGCTACAAAAGGTAGAGACTTCTAGCAGTACCATACACACCTCGACTCTTTAATTTTAAAGAGCGATCGCATTCCAAAGAGAGGTAGATAAAACGACTATGATCAATCGACTAGGACGAAGAAAATTCTTGTTATATGGTTCTGCGGCTTTAGGAACGAGCATATTGCTCAAAGCCTGCACAACTGAAACTGAAGGTTCTTCAGAAGAATCCACAGAAGAATCTACAGAAGAATCTACAGAAACATCGAGCAGCGGAGATACAATTAAAGTGGGAATTCTCCACTCTCTAAGCGGTACGATGGCCATTAGCGAAACCACCGTGGTTGATGCCGAGAAATTAGCAATTAAGGAAATTAATGAGTCTGGTGGTGTTCTCGGCAAACAAATTGAAGTTGTCGTAGAAGACGGAAATTCTGACTGGCCGACATTTGCAGAAAAAGCCGCCAAATTAATCGACCAAGATAAAGTTGCCACTGTTTTTGGTTGTTGGACTTCAGCCAGTCGTAAAGCCGTTTTGGATGTTTTTGAATCCAAAGATCATATGCTTTGGTACCCCGTTCAATACGAAGGTCAAGAATGCTCTAAAAATATCTTCTACACGGGGGCAGCCCCCAATCAACAAATCGAACCTGCCGTCGATTGGTTATTAGAAAATAAAGGTAAAAAATTCTTCCTAGTGGGTTCAGATTACGTCTTCCCTCGCACTGCTAACACGATTATTAAAGAACAACTCAAAGCCAATGGTGGGGAATTAGTGGGTGAAGATTATTTACCCCTTGGCAATACAGAAGTAACGCCAATTATTACCAAAATTCAAGCCGCTTTGCCTGATGGTGGAGTGATTTTCAACTCTTTAAATGGAGATAGCAATGTTGCCTTCTTCAAACAGTTGCAAGGTGCAGGACTCGCCCCTGATAAATATCCGGTCATGTCTGTTAGTGTAGCAGAAGAAGAAGTTCGGCAAATTGGTCCTGAGTTCCTCAAAGGCCACTATGCTGCGTGGAACTATTTCCAAACCGTTGAAAGTCCTGAGAATGAGAAATGGGTTAAAGATTTTAAAGCCGAATATGGCGAAGATCGCGTCACCAATGACCCAATGGAAGCTGCCTACATTATGGTTTATTTGTGGAAGCAAGCTGTTGAAAAAGCAGGCACCGCAGATGACCTCGAAAAAGTTCGCGCTGCGGCGATCGGGCAGGAATTTGACGCACCAGAAGGTAAAGTCACAATGAATGCCAACCACCACATCTCTAAAACAGTACGAATAGGCGAAATTCGTGAAGATGGTATGTTTGACATTGTTTGGTCAACAGATGGTCCCATCGATCCCTTACCTTGGAATCAATTCGTCCCTGAAACCAAAGGTTATGGGTGCGATTGGAGCGATACTGCAAAAGGCGGTAAGTATAAAATAGAATCCTAATTTCCGTCGTAGGGACGTTAAATTTAACGTCCCTTCACCAGTCAGCAGTTATTGGGGTTGGTAAGTATTCATTCTTTTGCGGTCGTCAATTTATTAATAATTGAAAAGTGTTGCAACTATTTTTTGGATTATTTAATGGGATTAGCATTGGCTCAGTATTGTTAATTGCGGCACTGGGTCTTGCTGTTGTATTCGGACTCATGGGCGTGATTAATTTGGCTCATGGGGAACTCATGATGTTGGGGGCATACACAACTTTTGTGGTGCAGAATATCTTCAAAATGCTAGGGGATCCTTGGTTTGGTGCTTATATTTTTGTCGCTTTACCTGTGGCATTTATCGTCGCGGCTTTGGTGGGACTTGCCCTAGAAAGGGGAGTCATTCGCTTTCTCTACGGACGACCGTTAGAAACGCTTTTGGCAACCTGGGGAGTCAGTTTGATTTTACGCCAGTTTGTCCGCAGTGTTAATGGAGTTTTAGCGATTGGACTGGTTGTTTTTTGCTTGTTATTTTTTGGTGCTTGGGTCTTACTCAGTCGTCGTCTTGATTGGCAAAAAATTCGTAATGGTGTATTAACTATTTTGGTATTTCTTTCGACAGGTATTGCTACGGTTACTGGCTTTTTATTAAGCGGTCAAAAGGCTTTGGCAAAACCGTGGTTCAGTGCCAGAAATGTTGATGTTACTGCCCCTGCTTGGCTGCGAGGAGGGCTTCCTCTTGGTAACTTTCAAATTCCCTATGCGAGAATTTTTATTATCATTTTAACGATCGCCTGCATCGTGGGACTTTATCTCTTTTTTAATCGCTCTAATTGGGGGTTGCGAATTCGTGCGGTGACGCAAAATCGCCAGATGAGTGCTTGTTTGGGGATTCCTACTAATCAAGTTGATGCCTTAACATTCGCCTTGGGATCGGGACTTGCAGGAATTGCAGGAGTTGCAATTACTTTACTCGGTTCCGTTGGTCCCAATACCGGACAAAACTACATTGTAGATACCTTTATGGTGGTCGTAGTTGGTGGAGTGGGGAACTTATTGGGAAGTATCATTGCGGCTATGGCGATCGGCACTGTAACTTATTTGGTTGGATCGGGAACGATCGCCTTACTCTTTTCTCAAAACTCAGCCTTACAAGGCATTTTTGATTTCTTCACCTTTTTTGCAGACAGCAGTATGGCAAAAGTGATGGTTTTCGCCTTAATTATTACCTTTTTGCAATTCAAACCCGCCGGAATTTTTCCGCAAAAAGGACGAACAGCAGAACTTTAAGAAAAGCCTGAATGCTGAATTGTAAAGGAATTAATTAAAATGATCAATCTCGATAAAGGTACGGTTATTAAACGCCAAAAACGGCGCAAGTTATTAATTGAAGGGATAGCGATCGCCGCGATCGGTCTTGTTCTTTGTTTACTCCTGCCAGCAATTTTGCCCGCATTTCGCTTGAAGCTATTAGGGCGCTTTTTATCTTTGGCGATCGTTGCTTTAGGAATCGACTTGATTTGGGGTTACACGGGGTTATTAAGCCTAGGACATGGCATCTTCTTCGCCCTGGGTGGTTATGGGTTAGCCATGCACCTGAAATTGCAATTACCGGAAGGGCAAATCCCTGATTTTTTCCCTCTTTATGGGGTTGAAAAATTGCCCTTTTTCTGGTATCCTTTCTATTCTTTTCCGGTTACTTTAATTGCGATCGTTTTAGTGCCAACAATTGTCGCAGGATTATTAGGCTATCTCGTTTTTCGCAATCGGATTAAAGGGGTTTATTTTTCCATTTTAACCCAAGCGGCTTTGCTAGTTTTCTTTAACTTTTTTAATGGACAACAAAAGCTCATTAATGGCACAAATGGATTAAAAACAGATACGGATACATTATTTGGCATGGTAGTCAGTTCATCGGGGATGCAATTAGCCTTTTATGAGGTGACAGTCTTATCGGTTCTGATTATTTATTTACTCTGTCGCTGGCTGACAAGCGGACGTTTTGGACGCATTTTAATTGCCATTCGCGATGATGAAAACCGAGTGCGCTTTTCTGGTTACGATCCCACGGGTTTTAAGGTTTTGGTTTTTGCAATCTCTGGAGGCATTGCTGGGGTTGCAGGGGCATTATATACCGTTCAATCAGGGATTATTACCCCTAGTTTTATGGAGGTTGCCTTCTCTATTGAAATGGTAATTTGGGTGGCCGTTGGAGGACGCGGTACATTAATTGGTGCTATTATCGGGACATTACTGGTAACATTTGCACGAACTTTATTAAGCGAACAATTTCCGGAGGTTTGGTTATTTTTCCAAGGGGCTTTATTCTTATTGGTAGTTACGGTACTACCGAATGGAATTGTCGGTTGGGTTAAATCTTGGGGCTGGGAAAAACTGCGATCGCTATTAGGACTCGAAGAACCAATGGTTACTTATCCTAGTTTAGAAAAAGATCCTCTTGTCCAACAAGAACGAGAAGAATTGGAATCCGTACAAGATAATCAGAGGTAAACAAAATGGCAGAAAAAATATTAGAGATTGATAATCTAACTGTTAACTTTGATGGGTTTAAAGCGCTGAATAACCTCAATTTCAGTATGGATGCGGGGGAGTTGCGCGTCATTATCGGTCCCAATGGTGCAGGAAAAACAACATTTTTAGATGTCATTACCGGTAAAGTTCAACCCACAGAAGGAACAGTACGATTTAAAGGGAAGAATTTACGAAAAATTGCCGAACATCATATCTCTCGTTTAGGCATTGGGCGCAAATTTCAAACCCCTCGAGTTTATCTTAATTTATCAGTTCGAGAGAATCTAGATTTAGCCTGTAATCGCCAGAAGAATGTTTTTGCAACACTGTTTCAACGTCCTCCAGCAACGGATAAACGGAATGTTTTTGGCTTATTAGAAACTGTTGGTTTAACAGCTAAAGCCGATCTGAAGGCCGATCTTCTTTCTCATGGGGAAAAACAACGCTTAGAAATTGGGATGTTAGTGGCTCAATCTCCAGAGTTACTGTTAGTTGATGAACCTGTTGCAGGGTTAACTGATGAAGAAACCGAAAATGTCGGTAATTTACTCTTGGCTTTAGCGGAAAGTCATTCGATTATCGTTATTGAACACGATATGGAGTTCGTGCGTCAAATTGCCCGTCAAGTGACTGTTTTACACCAAGGTTCGGTATTGTGTGAAGGGAATATGGATCGCATCCAAAATGACCCTCGGGTTATTGAAGTGTACTTGGGTCAAGTGCCTTCTATTGGCGAAAAAGAAATGATTATGTTGCGAATTGCTGCATCAATGGCTTGGGCAGATGGTAATATTGCAACAGAAGAAATTGATGTAGTTCTAACGCGGTTAAGTCGTCAATTTGCGGATGATGAGCAACAACAAAAAGAATTACAACATGAATTGCGAGATTATTTGGGGAGTAAGGTGGCGATCGCCGATTTAGTGCCTCAATTAGAAACCGTCGCAGAACGAGAAATCGTGCTAAAACTTAGTTATGAAGTCATTAGTTCCAGTGCAAGAACTGCCAGTGAAGATTTAATTAACGAAGAAGAAGCGATCGCCTATGTCAATTTAATTAAACTCCTCGAATTACCCGCAGAAACGGTCAAACGCTTGGAAGCAGAAGTTCAAGCAATGTCAAAATCTTAAACTATTATCCATTTCCTCTTATTGATTAGCCAATGTTAAATATTTCTCAACTCAATGTTTATTATGGAGAGAGTCACATTCTCCGCAATGTCGATCTCAACGTTACAGCCGGACAAATGGTCTGTTTAATTGGACGGAATGGTGTCGGGAAAACGACATTATTAAAAACCATTATGGGACTACTTAAACCGCGTTTGGGAACAATTAAATACAAAGGAGAAGAGATCGGCAAAAGAACCACCGATCGCCGTGCTAAAATGGGCATCGGTTACGTCCCCCAAGGTCGAGAAATTATTCCTCGCGTTACAGTTAAAGAGAACTTACTCTTAGGACTAGAAGCGCGTCCCCAAGGGAGAAAAGGCAAACAAGATATCCCCGACCATATTTTTGAGTTATTCCCGGTCTTAAAGACGATGTTAAGCCGCATGGGAGGCGATTTGAGTGGAGGTCAACAGCAACAACTGGCGATCGCGCGGGCTTTGATGGGAGAACCGCAATTATTGCTTTTAGATGAACCTACAGAAGGGATTCAACCTTCGATTATTTTAGAGATTGAAAATGCGGTAAAAGGGATCATCAAAACTACAGGAATTTCAGTGCTTTTAGTCGAACAACATTTGCATTTTGTCCGTCAAGCCGATCGCTATTATGCCATGCAAAAAGGTGGTATTGTGGCATCGGGAAGTACTAGCGAATTGAGTCAAGATGTGATTCAACAATTTTTGGCTGTTTAATTTTTGCTCTTTTAATCGCGATCGCCTTCTTCTGCATCGGTAAAATCAACTCCTTCATAAAGATCGCTAAAACTAATCTCAAACTCGAGGGAATTTAAGGCGATCGCGCTTTCTTTCCCTGTATATTCACTTAAAACCCATTGATTCGCATCGTTTTTCACATATTGCATCGCATAAAGTCGTTTTTGGTCAATTAAAATATATTCCTTCATCTCTGGGATCGATCGATAATATTCAAACTTATCTCCGCGATCGTAATTCTGAGTTGATTTGGAT
>NZ_JACSWA010000462.1 GCF_016888125.1 Spirulina sp. CCY15215 | reverse complement strand
CTATCAACTATCAACTATCAACTATCAACTATCCTAAAAGCCTCTCAGAACAAGCAATCCACCGCTATCAACTATCAACTATCAACTATCAACTATCCTAGAGGCTAGGTGACGTTCTCTCCCGTTAACCTTTCAGGTCTAACGGGAGCTTCAAAAAAGACTAAGTTGAACCCAGTTCTTTGAAGTTTCTTGCTTCACAGGCTGACTATCGCGCCATGCCTCCACAAGCAGAAATGATGAGACCCACCACCTGTAGTTCTTCCAATGCCCGATTAAGAATATTAATTGCCGCATTTTCATCTCTGTCCATCACCAGTCCACACTTCGGACATTCATGAGTGCGAACCGAGAGAGTTTTCGGGACTTTCGTGCCGCAACCGCTACAGTCCTGAGATGTTCCATGAGGATTCACTTTCACCACTCGAACGCCGCATTTGACTGCCACTGCTTCGATGATAGTAATAAATTGTCCCCATGCTGCATCATCCCCCCTAACCCCCCTTTGGAAGGGGGGAACTAAAGGGGGGATTGTTCTCGCTAATCCCTTAATGTTTAAATCTTCAACAGCAATTAAGTCATAACATCTCGTTAGCCAGTTGGCTATTTTGTATTGAAAATCCTTTCGTTGTCGTTGAATCTTTTGATGAATAAGAGCGATTTTGTTTTGTTGTTTTTGATAGTTTTTTGACCCCTGTTGCTTATTTTTTAATCTCCGTTGCTGACGTGCTAAATGATTTTGCGCCTTGCGATAGGTTTGTTGAATCGGAACAGTTTCTCCCTCTGATGTAGTGAGAAATTCTTTCAATCCCACATCAATTCCCACAGCAGATTTGATTTTGTCTAACGGCAGAGGTTCCGGAACTACTTCATCTTTTGCTGTTAAGCAAACATAATAACCATCAGCCTTCTTGACAATTGACGCAGTTTTTAACTCAAATCCTTCGGGAATCGGACGATGAACGATGACCGGAATTATTCCTAATCGCGTTGTTATTAGGTTTTTCCCATCAAATTTAATTGTGGCTTTCGGATGGTTGACTCGCGAAAATTCAAAGGATCTTAGTTGTCCTACTTTCTTAAACCTCGGTCGCCCTCCTCGTTTTCCTTTCTTGTCAGGAACTCTCCATTTCTTCCATGCTTTATCTAATCTTTGCAGATTAATTTGCTGCACTTCCGAATAGATTTCTTTGTATTCTGGGAAAAGGATTTTTGTTTCTTTGAGAGCAGCTTGCTGAGTGTAGTAATTAACGGATTCTGGAATTTCGCCAATTGATTCTGAAACCAAACTGCACCGATCTACTTGAGAACGAGTTTGTCTCAAGTAGCCCAATCTTTGACCCAAGGCATAATTCCAATGGCGACGCAAGAGTTCGAGCCAATGGTCTATCTTGTCTGCCTGTTCTGGGGTCGGCTTAATTCGGTAGCAGTAGGTTAGAATCATTGGTAAATTATAGCTTATTGCTCTTTCATCGAAAAGAAGCCTTCTGGACGGGTGCTTATTTTGTGGCTTCGACGGGTGGTGTAACACTTGAACAACTCAAGCAATACGTTCGGTCTCAGGATGCCCCATCTTAGGAGGATTCGCTACCGCTACGTCCTCCGGACACGCTTCGCGAACAATTTCCTTTATTTGTCGCGATTCCTCTCCCGTTAAATCGGAGATTCTAACGGGAGACCCCTCGCGACATTGAGTTGGGAACGAATATCTCTCTAAGTGTCAGGAACCTCAGCCCTTAGGCGTGAGGCTTGAAAGAGAAATCTGACAAGCCATTCTGACCAGACTAAGTACCCCGCGTACTACGTTATTTGGGTCACGACACCTTGGAATGCGA
>NZ_JACSWA010000461.1 GCF_016888125.1 Spirulina sp. CCY15215 | reverse complement strand
CACTGAGAACGCCAGTTGTTCTGGGAACGCTACGAGGTCTCTCGTAGCTGAAAGAATCCCCAACCATAATCTTTGATTTGGTTGGGGAGCGTTCAAGAAAAAATGGATGATGAAACAATTTGAGATTTATCTTTTCTGTAAAATCCACTCTACAGCCTCCACTAAGTCCGCCGCAGTAAAGTCAGGAGTTGAGTGATGTTGATATTTTCCTCCAATAACATCCTTGCCGTAGCCAGTTTTCACTAAAATACCTTTTGCTCCAGCATTTCTCGCTAAATCCACATCCGTTGCTTTATCTCCCACCATAAAACTGCGAGAGATATCGAGATCGTGTTCCCATGCCGCCGCCACTAACATCCCCGTATTGGGTTTGCGCCACGTACTCCAGCAAGCATATTCGGCATCGACTCCCCCGGCGGGAGGAGCAAGATAGGGACAATAATAGAGAGCATCTAATTTCGCCCCTGCTTCCTCATTTAAGAGATGCACGAGGCGATGGTGTAGCGCCTCAATGTGAGTCACGGGAAAGTAACCCCGCGCTGGTCCCGCTTGGTTAGAAACCATACAGCAAAACCAGCCCGCATCATTGAGACGGCGCACGGCTTTTGCCACCCCCTCAATGAGTGCCAAGTCCTCAACCTTGTGGATGTAACCCACTTCTTTGTTGAGGACTCCATCTCGATCTAAAAATATTGCCGGTTTACTCACGCCAAATTTGCTCAATAACGGTAACTGGGGCAATATCGGCGATCGCCTTGGAAGGAGACTGAATGCCGATACATTTGTCGCTACCGGGAGGAAGGAGTTTCTTCGCTTCCGTCGGTCCGAATAGGGCAATAGTATAGGTTCCCACGGCGATCGCCAAGTGCATAGGGGCGCTATCGGTACACAGCATTAAATTGGCCCCGGCGATAAGTGCGGCGAGTTTACCAATATCTGGAGGTGAGACGGTTTTTAACTCGCGATCGCCTGCCAGCATTTGCGCGATAAATTCCTCATCTTCAGGACCCTTGAGCAAAACAATAGGTAAATTCGGCTGTTTTTGGCGGATATTTTCGACAATTTGCAGCCAGCTTTTGACAGGATAAATTTTGTCAATTCCCTTACTGAGTGCCAATTTACTCGAGCCACCGTGAAGGAGAATATAACCGCTTTCCTTCACATCAAGGTTCTTTTGTTCCACTTCCGCCCAGTCAATATCCTCTTTGAGAACAGTAACACCAACGGGAGGACAGGATGCTGCAATATGTAAACCATCGAGGAGATCGTGATACATCTCGGCGGCATATTGTTCTTGTTTTAAGGGGACGGTATTGGTAAAAAAGCAGCCCTTTTTCATGTTGTAACCAATGCGATCGGGAATTCCTTCCAGCCAGAGGAGTAACCCGACGGTCCATTGTTGTCCGAGGGCGATCGCCGCTTCGTATTCGCGATCGCGCAGGACTCCCAAGAGGTTGAGATAGTCGGCTAAACCGTTACGATCCTTATAGTCAAAGAGAAGAACTTCATTCACCGAAGGGCAAACGCGGTACGCCCCCTTCGATCGCGGTTCCACCAAAACATCGATTAATGCTTGGGGATATTGCTGTTTGAGGGTGGTCAGAGTTGGGAAAAAGAGAATCTGATCGCCAATTCCACCGGGGACGAGGGCTAATATTCGCATCTCAATTCACGGAATTTGAGTTAATCAAGGTCAATTTTAAGGGAAGATGAGAGCCAGATGGATTTATTTTGGAAAGATTCAATTTGCGTATGCACTTACTCATCCCTGCTGCTGGTTTAGGAAAACGCATGGGAGGCGATCGCAATAAGCTCCTCTTGACCCTGTTGAAGCGGCCTTTACTGACGTGGACGTTACGGGCGGCGGAGGCATCCGAGAGAATCACTTGGATTGGTATCATGGGGCAGTCTTATGATTTTAAGGCATTTCGGGAGATTTTAAGGGAGGCCAATCTCTCTAAACCCGTGGAGTTGATTGAAGGGGGGGTTACTCGTCAAGAGTCGGTTTACAACGGCTTGCAGGGGCTGCCAGAGGGTGCTGAAGGCGTTTTGATTCACGATGGGGCGCGATGTTTGGCGACACCGCAATTATTCGATCGCTGTGCTATTGCTCTAGAATCTTGTTCGGGCTTAATTGCGGCGGTTCCGGTGAAGGATACGATTAAAGTGGTTGGGGATGGGGGCATTATTCAAAGCACTCCCGATCGCGCTAATCTCTGGGCAGCACAAACGCCCCAAGGGTTTGAGGTGAAGTTATTAAAGGAATGTCACGAAAAAGGCAAGCAGTTGGGTTGGGAAGTAACCGACGATGCGGCCTTATTTGAAAGGTGCGATCTACCTGTGGAAATTGTCCAGGGAGAAGAAACAAATCTTAAGATTACAACTCCGGTGGATTTGGCGATCGCGGAGTTTATTTTGCAAAATCGGAGTTGATCGGGGCATTGCGATCGCTTTACTTTCTAAAAAAGCCCTTGAAATCGAACCCATCTTGCCGATAGGCTATGGTTTTAGACGGATCGACTTTCGGTAACTTTACTTTTGCTTCTTTTGGGGGTGGAGTTTCTTCTTGGGGATTGTTTTCTGTTGTTGCCAACATTGTTTTTTGCTTGAGAACAATGGCTTCTAGAGTTTCTACATATTCTAAAAGAGAGATGCTTGTATTTCCATATTGCGTTAATTCGTCTAGAGTTCTTTCTCTTGCCTCTTCCATAATTTTTTGTAAAGTTTGGTTGAGGTCTACAAGTTCTTGTTGTGTTATCCTCTCAATACCTACTGTATTGTCAGAGAGAATTCTTTCTATTGTTTTTTTTAGTTCTATCGCAAGTCTTTCTAATTTTACATAAAAAAGAGCCTTTTCTTGTGTTGATGTAAATTCATTGAAATCTTGCGATTTTCCCTGGTTTTGTTGATACGATTTGATTGACATTTTTAAAAAATCCTCTAATGACAAATATTATAATGACAAATATTAAGCTAACCTACGAATATTGCTTAAATTCAATTAATCAATTGAGTGGAGAACTTGATAAAATCAACACAAAACTTGCGGTACTTCTAACCTTTAGCGGTGTTTTAGTCAATTTTGGTAAAGACTTACCTAGCTCATCTGTATTCATTAATTGTACCTCAACTTACTATCCTTGTCCAGCTTGCTATTTATTAAAGTTTGTAGCATATTCCTTTTTCATTATTGCGATCGCGATCGGATTGCGGGGTTTGGCTGCAACAAGTAGTACAAGAAATGGAAAGATCATTTTACCAGAACAACTTCTCTCCGATGACTGGAATCGGGCAGAGGAAGAAATTTATCTAATCTCTTTAATTCAGTATTTAGAAAAAGAAACTTTGTTAGAGTTAGAAAAAATGCGTAACAAAAAGGAAAACATATTCAGTTTAGCAAGTTTTTCTCTAGGGATAGCTGTAATGCTTTTATGCCTAGATGAAATATTGAGCATCTCAATTCCAGTATTAGGAAATCTTTGTTTAAATTTACCTCATTAACTTAATCCTAAAATTCCATCAATTTATTACCTATTACCTGAAATGAACATTTCTGTTATTATCCCTATTTACAACGGCGCGGAAGATTTACCCTATTTATTGACTTGCTTGCAAGAACAAACTTATCCTGCGTCGCAAGTGGAGTATATTTTGGTTAATAATAATAGCAGCGATCGCACGGGGGAAATCCTCGCAACTGCGGTGGCTGAATTTGCCCAGAAAGGACTGTTTGTACTCCCATTAAACGAAACAAAAGTCCAAGGTTCTTATGCGGCACGAAATGCAGGAATTCGCGCCGCAAAATACGATATTTTTGCCTTTACCGATGCCGACTGTCGCCCTTGTCCGCAATGGCTAGAATTGCTGGTTAAACCCTTTGCAAATCCTGAAATTGGTTTGGTTGCAGGGGAAATACAAGCCCTTCCGAGTACAAATTGGCTAGAAAGATATAGCGATCGCAAGGAAACTCTTTCTCAAAAACATACTTTAGCCAATTCGTTTTGTCCTTATGGTCAAACTGCTAATTTAGCCATTCGTAAACAAGCATTTGAACAAGTGGGCTTATTTCGTCCTTATTTAACCACGGGAGGAGATGCGGATATTTGTTGGCGAATCCTACGAGAAACAGACTGGAAATTAGAGTTTATAGAAACAGCATTTATTCGCCATCGCCATCGCTCCACTCTACCAGAATTACGCAGTCAATGGCGACGCTACGGACGTTCTAATCGCTATTTACACGAACTACATGGAGTCGAACTAATGCCAGAGCAAAACCTCAACAAAACTCTTTATCGTTTGAGCCGTTGGATATTAAAAGAAATCCCTTTAAATTTTGTTAAATTATTAGCACAAAAAGCCGATTTTGTTGATATAATGTGGACTCCTTTAGATTTGATTACTTATCAAGCTAGAAGCGAAGGACAGAAAACAGCAAAGCTGCCTGAAGAAGCGAAAGAAATTACCCCGTTTTAAAGATTTTACTCTAAAATTTTGGCTATCCAATTTGCTCTTGGATATAGCGAATAATCCAAACCCCCACACTGCAAAGAACAGCATAGATTATCATGGCAATCAGGAGATTCACATCAAAAATATTTTCTCCTAGTGTTGCTTCCGTACTTTGCACAGGACTTATAAATAAGGTCGAAAACGGAGCAACAAATGGGTTAGATAGCCCATAGATAGTTTGAGCAAAAATATTATCAGGATTTGCCCCAAATATTCGCAAGAATAAGCGCATTCCTAAGAGAACTTCGAGAAGCCCAACTAAGAAATATATACTATTAACGATACGAGCAAATAAGACCCTGCGTTGGCCAACTCTATGATGCTGATTCTCCTGTCGTAGTCGTTCAGTTTCTTCTTGAGCTTGCTGAATTACCAACTGCTCATTATGATTTGATTGATGGGGATCTGGCTGATTTCGATTAGGAGGCTGGTTCATGGAATATATTCAAAATGTAATTATAACTAACTTCTACAAAGTTTTCACATTGATCGCGAGATCGCCTGCTAATGCCGTATCGCATTAAAATAGTGTCATCATCAAATTTGTATACCCAACAATTGGGAGTGCGCCTCGTGAAATTTCCTTGGTATTTGTTCGGTTTGTTCGCTACAATTTGTGTTGCTTTACCCGTCGAAGCAGCGCAATTGTGGGAAGATGCCGATCGCGATCGCCTTATCCTAGCCCAGTCTCTAGCTCAATCTATAGACAATCTTAACGAACAATTGCAAATACCTCCCTTGCATCTGCGTCCCGGTAATACGCAACGGGGAAGCGATCGCAATGAGGGGGACCTGCTGTTACGGTTGGGGGGACAGTCTTACGAAAAAGGTGAATTCGATAAGGCGATCGCCCAGTGGTTACAAGCCTTAGACTTTTACGAAAGGGTTGGCGACACAGAGGCGATCGGCACAACTTATGATTATTTAGGGGTGACATTTGCCAAAGCGGGGTATTATGCGGAAGCGGAAAATGTTTTGCGTCGTCGTTTGGCGATCGCCCGAGATCTACAAGATGTGCGCGGACAGATTCACGGTTTAAATAATTTGGGAACTATCCTTTTAACGAATAGTAATCCCCTCGGTGCAGAGGCCAGTTTTGCTGAAGCCCTCGAACTTTCTCGTTATATCAGTTATCAGGAAGGAGAGGGTTTAAGTTTAAGTAATTTGGGATTAGCATCGGCTTATTTGGGTCGCTATGAAGCGGCGATTAAATACTATAAACGTGCTAATATATTTCGCCGTCGTTTTAGAGATTTTGCGGGACAAGCGAATACATTTAATAATTTGGGTAATGCCTATGCGGCTATGGGACAACACGATCTAGCCGTGGCAGAATATCGTTTGGCGAGATGGTACTCTCGGGAAGGAAGAGATATGGAAAATCTCTTTCGCGCTTTACGGGGATTGGCTATTTCTTATGGCAAAATTAATGAGTTTAGTGCTGCATTTCAATCTCTAGATTGGTGGATTGATTTAGCACGCAATGAAAAGAATTTAGCGCAAGAATTGGCAGGTTTATCATTGTATGCTCGTTATCATAGCGCTTTAGGACGGCGAGAAATGGCTGTTATTTTATATGAAAATGCGATCGCGATCGCCCAAAAACTCAATGACGAACAATCTCGCGGCCAATTAATGAACGAACTTTCTCAAGTGATTTATGATTTTCCTTTTGGTAGACCGCGATCGCCTTACTAGAAAAAATTTAAACTAGAATGAGTAGTGCATTAGTACAATTAAAGAGGGTCAAATTTGGAGTAAGGGGACGTGGCTGAATTACCAGACTGGGAGAGACTGAAAAAATCGTTAACGATAGAAGCGGAAAGGGGTTTTGGCGACCTCCAGGGCAAACAGCACCGTTTTAGTGAGTTTATGGTGCTAAATTTCCGCAAACCGTTACCCATCACGGTAGGAACCCCAGTGCAACGCCGTCGCTGGAAGGCGATGGCGCAGGAATTTGCCCTTTATCCGGAATGCGATCGCGACCAGAGAGAGACTCTGATTAATATTGCTCGCCCTCTCCTCCAAGACCTCCAGAAGAGTGCAAGAGAAGTTTCTCCTCCTTTAGACTCAAAAGAAGGTAAAACTGAATCTTTACGGGTTAAAGAGCTAGAAAGCAAGGTTAAAAGTGAAGATTTAACCCTAGATACACCCCTCAAATCTTTACCAGAAATTCAACAGCGCGGGAGTGCTTCCGCTTTGGTGCGTTTGGATTTAAACACCGTGCGAGATGTCTTATTTTACTATCCGAGAGATCATATTGATTATGCCCGTCAAGCCAATATTACCGAATTGGTTGAAGGGGAAACAGTGACAATTGTGGGAAGTATTAAAAGTTGTACTTGTTTCACCAGTCCTAAGAATAGAAAACTGACTATTTTCGATCTGCGACTGCGCGATCGCACGGGACAAATTAAACTCAACCGCTTTTTTCACGGTCCGCGTTTTAGCAACCGAGGTTGGCAAGAACAGCAAAAAAGACAGTATCCTGTAGGGGCGATCGCCGCCGCTTCGGGACTGGTTAAAAAGAATAAATATGGCATTACTTTAGACAACCCAGAAATTGAAATTCTCGACGGTCCTGGGGCTGCCATTGAATCTCCAAATATTGGGCGTATTTTGCCCGTTTATCCCCTCACGGAAGGGGTTTCTGCGGATGTGGTGAGACGGGCAGTTTTAGCGGCACTTCCTGCCTGCGATCGCCTTGAAGATCCTTTACCCCAGGAAATTAAACAACAGTATGGCTTAATTGATTTAAAAGAGGCGATCGCGAATATTCATTTTCCTGGCGATCGTGAAGCCTTAACTCATGCCCGTCGCCGTTTAGTCTTCGATGAATTCTTTTATTTACAACTGGGCTTTCTTCAGCGTCGTCAACAACAAAAACAACTGCAAAATAGTGCCATTCTTTCACCAGAAGGAGAACTATTAGATCGCTTTCGAGGAATGTTACCATTTACATTAACTAATGCTCAAAAACGGGTTATTAGCGATATTTTACAAGACTTAAATTCCTCATCTCCCATGAATCGTTTGGTACAAGGCGATGTAGGATCGGGGAAAACAATTGTTGCCGTTTTTGCTATTTTAGCCGCCATTCAGTCTGGTTATCAAGCAGCATTAATGGCACCAACGGAAGTTTTAGCAGAACAGCATTATCGAAAATTAGTTAACTGGTTTAATTTACTTTATTTACCTACAGATTTGCTGACAGGTTCGACAAAAGTTCGCAAGCGCAGAGAAATTCACGGTCATTTATTTACAGGAGAATTACCTTTATTAGTGGGAACTCATGCTTTAATTGAAGACCCCGTACAATTTCGTCGTTTAGGTTTAGTTGTCATTGACGAACAACATCGCTTTGGGGTGCATCAACGAGCAAAACTACTGGCAAAAGGAGAATCTCCCCATGTTTTAACCATGACTGCAACTCCTATTCCTCGCACCCTATCTTTAACTTTACATGGAGATTTAGATGTCTCTCAAATTGATGAATTACCCCCAGGACGACAACCCATTCAAACAACAGCATTAGCAGGCAAACAGAGGCAACAGGCTTACGATTTAATTCGCCGAGAAATTGTGCAGGGAAGACAGGCTTATATTATTCTACCATTGGTTGAAGAATCCGAAAAATTGGATGCTCGTGCGGCAATTCAGGAAAGCAAACATTTACAAGAAAAGATTTTTCCCGATTTTAAGGTGGGACTATTACACGGTCGCATGAGTTCGGCAGATAAAGATGAAGTTTTAAGTCAATTTAGAGAAAATGAAATACAGATTATTGTTTCCACAACCGTGATTGAAGTAGGAGTAGATATTCCTAATGCAACTATTATTTTAATTGAAAATGCCGAACGATTTGGACTCTCTCAATTACACCAGTTAAGAGGACGAGTGGGACGAGGTTCGCATCAGTCCTATTGTTTTTTAATGAGTAGCAGTAAGAGTCCCGATTCTCGCCAGCGTTTGAGTGTTTTGGAACAGTCTCAAGATGGATTTTTTATCTCAGAAATGGATTTGCGTTTTCGAGGTCCTGGGCAAGTTTTGGGGACAAAACAATCGGGTTTGGCAGACTTTGCTTTGGCGAGTTTGGTGGAAGATCAGGAGGTTTTAGTATTAGCGAGAGATGCTGCGGAAAAAATCATTCTAGCTGATGGAAATTTGGGGGGAATGTCTTCACTCAAAAAAGAGTTAGAGGCACGCTATCAAAAAATGATGGGGGGGACGATTTTAACATAAAGTTATATTAATGATTTTCTATTGTAAAATTTACAAAAATTTGCCAAGCTAGAGCATAATCTTAGTGCAGAAGGCCAAAAACGATGTATGTAGAAGAATTATACGAAATCCTCAAACAAACCGATATCGGCAAAAATCTGTCTTTAGAGGAAGTTGGCCAACTCCGAGAAGCGGGAACATTGGTTAACTTTAAAGACAATGATATTTTAATGCGTCAAGGAGACGACAGTGATTCTATCCTGGTTCTGTTACACGGAGAAGCAGAAATCCTGAAAGAGTCCGAGGACGGTTCTAGCAAACATATTCGCGATGTAGGACGAGGGGATGTTTTGGGGGAATTAGGGGTGATTATGAAAACCCCTCGTAGTTGTACTATTCGCGCAAAAACGGTAATGCTAACCTTTGCGATCGCGCGATCGTCCTTTGAGAAATTAATGTCTGATGGTAGCAGTATCGGGGGCAAATTATCCATTCATATTGCCCGAGCAATTGGCAACCGAATGCAGTTACTCACCGATGAAGTCTTTAATCTTTTGCAGCAAAATGATTCTTTATTAGACTCCATTGAAAAGTTACGCAATTCTTCTTCTCAACAAGAACTCGAACAGTTGCGGGTGACATTACTCAAACGGGCCGAACATTTAAGACATAATAATCTTAAAATCAAAAAACAACTCTTGAATCTAAATTCGGAAATCCAACAAGCTAAAACTGCTCGCAAAGGAGCGCAATTTATGGTATTAATGGCGGTGGGAGGATTTATGGCTTTGATCGGTGCTTATTTATTAGGCTCTTATTATCGAGCAACCCCTGAATTATCGCAAGATCGCTCTTTTCCTGCTATTATTCCTTATATTGATGATGCTGATACTTGTGAAAAAAGAGGCAGCTATTGGATTGAAGAACAATGTTGGGATTACGAACATAATCGCGATTTTTAGATCGAGAGATGAGAACTCATTTCTTAATTTGGGGCGATCGCTAATCTCTCTATAAAAAAATGCAAAAAATTTGGCAAACGATTAAAAAAAATGGTTTGGGTGCAATTCCTATTCTCAAACTGCGACAATCTCTTCTCGAAGAATCTAAATTAACGCAACATTATCTTGTTCTCATTGTTGCTTCTTGTCTGATTGCGACATTGGGATTATTAATTAATAGTACCGCAGTCATTATCGGTGCGATGATTGTTGCCCCTCTTATGTTACCGATTCGGGGTTTTTCCTTTGCCACTTTAGAAGGCGATCTCGAACTTTTGCGAGTTAGTTCTCTAGCTATCATTTTCGGTACAATTCTCTCTCTTTTTATTTCTTGGATGGTGGGGGATATCGTGGGTTTACCCGAGTTTGGTTCAGAAGTAATCTCTCGAACTCAACCCACTCTTATCGATCTTTCTATTGCTGTTGTAGCGGGGGCTGTAGGGGGTTACGCCAAAATTCGTCCCTCTATTGGCGATACGATTCCTGGAGTAGCGATTTCTGTTGCTCTTATGCCTCCTCTTTGTGTTGTCGGTCTTTCTCTCTCTCAAGGAGATATATCAGCTTCTAGTGGAGCAATGTTACTCTACATCACTAATCTCATAGGAATCAATTTAGCTTGCTTAGGGGTTTATGTGATAACCGGCTATGCTCATAATAGCGAACTCAGTCGCACTCTTTCTTGGGGAGTATCAATTTTTCTCTTTCTGCTTCTTGCGATTCCTCTGGGTATTAGCTTTTGGCAATTGTCGGGGAAAACCCGTGCCAATAAATCCCTCAAACGCATTCTCGTTAGCGATGCTTTTCTAAACCGACCGGATATTAAATTAACGCGATCGCAAGTGGACTGGAAAACAAATCCGCCTTCCATTACTTTAACCGTTCAAGTTCGAGAGGATATCCGTCCCGAGGAAGTTCGAGAGGCAGAAAAACTCCTCCAAGATGAAATGGGACAACCTTTTACAGTGATATTTGATGTTACTCTTTCTCACTTAGTCAAGTCTTCCCCCAACTCTACCGATTAATCCAAGTAAATCTATCATGGAAAAATCATTGAAATTGTTGAGAAAAACAAAGCGATCGCAACTTAAACTGTAGCTGCTAGGATATTAAGTCAATTAGCCTTTTGCGATCGCCAGATGCACATCCTCGGAATCTCTGCCTATTACCACGATAGCGCCGCCGCCCTCATCCGTGAAGGTCAAATCCTCGCCGCCGCCCAAGAAGAACGATTTTCGCGCCAAAAACACGATGCTAGATTTCCAGGGAAGGCGATCGCCTACTGTTTGCAAACCGCCGCTATTCCCCTCAGAAAACTCGATTATATTGTCTTCTACGAAAAACCCTTCATTACCTTTGAACGCCTTCTCGAAACCTATATCTCCTATGCACCCAAAGGGTTTCGGTCTTTTCTCACGGCCATGTCTGCATGGTTGCAGGAAAAACTTTATCTCAAAACCGTCCTAAAAAAAGAACTGGCTCGCCTCGGGGACTGTAAAGTAAAAGAACTTCCTCCTCTTCTCTTCAGCGAACATCACCAGTCTCATGCCGCTTCAGCCTTTTTCCCCAGTCCTTTCCCCAAAGCTGCCGTTCTCTGTCTCGATGCCGTGGGAGAATGGGCGACAACTTCCCTTTGGTTGGGAGAAAATAATCAACTCGTTCCCCAATGGGAGATAAATTTTCCTCACTCCTTGGGAATGCTCTACTCGGCTTTCACTTATTATACCGGATTTAAAGTTAATTCCGGGGAATACAAACTCATGGGACTCGCCCCCTACGGCGACCCTCAATATACTAATCTCATCCTCGACTATCTTATTGATCTCAAGGATGACGGCACATTCCGGCTAGACATGGACTATTTCAACTATGCCACTGGGTTGACCATGACAAACCGGAAATTCCATCGCCTCTTTGGTGCGCCTCCTCGGAAAAGAGAGAGCCAGATCGGGCAAAAGGAGATGGATATCGCCGCATCGGTGCAAAAAGTAACAGAAGAAATTGTCCTGCGTTTGGCACAAACCGCACATAAAGAACTACAAACCGAGTATCTTTGTTTGGCGGGTGGAGTTGCCCTAAATTGCGTCGCTAACGGGCGTTTATTGCGGGAAGGACCTTTTCGGGATATTTGGATTCAACCCGCCGCAGGGGACGCAGGAGGGGCAATTGGGGCAGCTTTGGCGATTTGGTATCAGTATTGCGATCGCCCCCGCCAAGTGTCCACCACAGATATGATGCAAGGAACTTATTTGGGACCGCGTTTTAATAACAAGGAAATTCGCCAGTATCTTGATGATATTGGGGCAAAATATCAACATCTTGAAGACGAAAAATTAATGCCAGAATTGGCAGAAATTTTAGATAAGGGAAATGTAGTCGGTTGGTTTCAATGTCGCATGGAATTCGGTCCCCGCGCCCTCGGAAATCGCTCTATTATTGGCGATCCTCGTAATACAGAAATGCAATCTACCATGAATTTAAAAATTAAATATCGCGAGTCTTTTCGTCCTTTTGCCCCCTCAGTTTTAGCAGAACGAGTTTCTGATTATTTTGCCTTAGATCGCCAGAGTCCTTATATGTTATTAGTGGCTCCTCTACAAGCAGAATTACATTCTCCCATGACGGAAGAACAACAGCAATTATTCGGAATTGAAAAGTTAAAAATTTCTCGTTCTACCCTTCCCGCTATTACTCATGTAGACTATTCTGCAAGAGTGCAAACCGTACACAAAGAAACCAATCCTCGCTATTATGATCTTCTCAGTCATTTTGAAGCAAAAACCGGGTGCGGTGTTTTGGTGAATACATCCTTCAATGTTCGCGGAGAACCCATTGTTTGTACTCCTGAAGATGCCTATCGCTGTTTCATGCGAACAGAAATGGACTATTTAGTTTTGGAAAACTTCTTACTGTCAAAACCTGACCAACCTGAATGGCAAAAAGATGAGTCTTGGCGAGATGAATTTGAGTTAGATTAAGAAAAATTTTGCTACTATATCCTTAAATTACAAAAAACCCGAATCTAAAACATTACACCCTGATAAATCATGATCTTTCCTAAAATCCCTTTAACTCAATTTGCTTTAAATGCGGGTAAACTCTCCTTTTTCCTTGTTTGTTTCCTAGGAGGAGAGGCGATCGCGCAAACTCTTCCTCTCCGCGAAAATCTGATTAATTTGGATTCCTTAGAAGGGGCAAATTTACTATTTGACAGTCAAGCAAGGCGAGATTATCTCCCTCTTAGTTTACAGTTTGTCAGTCAAGATAACCTCGCTTATTGTGGGGTTGCAAGTATGGTTATGGTTCTCAATGCTTTAGGAATTGAAGCCCCAGAAGCACCCGAATATCGTACCTATCGAGTCTTTACCCAAGATAACTTTTTCAATAATCCCAAAACTCAAGCAGTGCTTCCCAAAGAAACAGTGATGCAGCAGGGAATGACTTTGGCAGAATTGACAGGATTTTTGCAAAGTTATGGACTTGATACCAACACTTATCATGGTGGAGAAATCTCTTTGGCAGAATTTCGCCAGCGCATTATTACTAATTTAGGACAACCCGATAATTTTGTTTTAGTGAATTATCTTCGCAGCGAAATTGGTCAAGAAAAAGGAGGTCATATTTCCCCGATCGCAGCTTACAATGAAGAAAGCGATCGCTTCCTCATTCTCGATGTTGCGCGATACAAATATCCCCCTATTTGGGTCAGTGTCGAGGAACTTTGGCATTCTACCAATACCATCGATTCGACATCAGGAAAAACACGAGGTTTTGTTTTAATTAGCAAATAATAATCTCTTTTGAGTTAACAGCAATGACTTTAGAATAATGACTTTAGAATTAAACAAAACGAAAAAAGAACTGCGCCAATTTGGAATGCTTTTGGGAACATTTATACCCCTTCTCTTTGGCTTAATTTTGCCTTGGTTGTGGAATCATGGTTTTCCTGTATTGCCTTGGGTATTGGGGGGAGTATTTTGGTTTCTGGCGATCGCCTTTCCTCCTTCTCTCCAACCTGTCTATAAGGGATGGATGAAAATTGCGGAAATTCTCGCTTGGATCAATTCTCGTATTATTCTGGGAATTATCTTTTTTGCGATCGTTACCCCAATGGGGTTTATAATGCGTCTGATGCAACGAGATCCAATGGCAAAGAAATGCGATCGCCAAGCCGAAACTTATCGTATTAGCAGCCAAAAACGCAGCCGAGAAAGTATGGAGAATCCTTACTAATGCTAGATTTAATTAAAGACCTTTGGGGCTTTTTAAAAGAACGGAAAAAATATTGGCTTGCACCTTTAATTATTGCTTTAGTATTATTGGGTGCGCTAATTGTCTTTACTCAAGGATCCGCGATCGCGCCTTTTATTTACACGCTATTTTGAATTAAGTTTGCAGAAAAATTGGCACGAATATGATAAATTAAAAGCGTGTATTATCCTGTCTCCTTTTTGCAGGAAATTTTTCTCCAAGATCAAATTTTTTAGATTGGCGATCGCCCATGAAATTAAAACAATTTCTTATTACCCTTAAAAGTTACACTGCGATCGGACTGATTACATTAGTTTTCCTAGAAATTGCTTTCCAATTTTCTAGTTTCAAACCTTTACAAAATTTATCAGGATTTAATAACTTATATAAAGTATCCGATCGCGATAAATTCGGCGATAGTGCCTGTGGTTCTTATTGGTGGAAATCTCAATTTATCAAACGCTATGAAAGCGATCGCGGACTCATTCGTGATGCCAGATTACACGATACCCATCCTACTCGCGGCTGGACTCCTAAACCTAATCTTTCTGTTACTATTGATAATATTAAGTATACAACTAATCAACAAGGTCATCGTGCCTTAAAAGATTATAAACCAAACCCCGAACAATACACAGTTTTAGTTGTTGGAGACTCTTACACTTTTGGGATCGATACCGATGATTCTTTTCTGTGGACAAATCTTTTGCAAGCCAAAGATCGACGGTTAAATATTATTAACTTAGGAGTTGGCGGTTATGGGTTAGATCAAATCTATATTACCTTAAAAGAAAGTATTAAAACTTATCAACCCGATCTTGTAATTGCTGCATTTATTTCGGATGATATTTTTCGGATGCGCTTTGACTTCAGAGATTACAAAAAGCCAATATTAAAAATAAAAGGAGATAAATTGATTGTAAAAAATACTCCCATTGGTAGCTTAGAAGAAACGTATCAAGAAGTTAAGCAAGAATTAAAATGGACAACAATTCCATTCTTAAAACTCGATGATGTTGTTTATAATTTATCTATTTCTTGTCGAGAAGTAAATTATCAATTGCCCAGTAAAGTTTTTCTAGAAATGCTACAAATTGCCCAACAAGAAAAGGCTGATTTTCTCTTGACATACCTCGCCAGTAACCCAGAAGTTGAAAACCCCAATCATACAAGTTATGGAGAAAAAGTCTTCCAGCAATTTATCTCAGAAAATGAAGTGGATTCTTTGAATACCCGTCCTTATTTTTTAGCAGGAAACAAAGCGGGAAAAAATTATGGTGGCGGACATTATCAAAAATCCGAATCAATTCTGGTTGGAGATATCATTTATGATAGAATAAAAGACTCAAAATCTTTTCAAACATTTATTGTGGATCGCGTTTCCCCATCCCCTTAACTTGAATGCCTCTAGTCGCCTCTGTTACTGTTCCCGCAACTACTGCTAATCTCGGCCCCGGTTTTGATTGTATCGGTGTTGCTTTAACGTTGTATAATCAATTCGAGTTTATCTGTCTGGAAGAACCCGACGCGCCAAATGTTAAAATCAATGTACCAGGTACTCACTCTTCTTTAATTAGTAAGGATAAAACAAATTTAGTTTATCAAGCATTTACTAAACTTTACGAACATCTCGACCAAGATCCCCCTGCTGTAGAGATTAATATTAAAATGAGTATCCCCTTGGCACGAGGATTGGGAAGTTCTGCCACCGCAATTATTGGGGGACTATTGGGAGCAAATCAATTAGCGGGAACACCTTTAAGTGATGTTGAGATTTTGCAATTGGCGATCGCCATTGAAGGACATCCCGATAATATCGTCCCCGCATTATTAGGAGGATGTCGCCTTGCCACGGCTAGTCAAAACGAACTCGGTATGAGTTGGCAAATTTGCGATATCCCTTGGCATGAAAGCATTATTCCCACGATCGCAGTACCCAATTTTACCCTGTCAACCGAAAAAGCGCGATCGGTTCTTCCTCTTGAAGTCAGTCGCAGTGATGCAATTTTTAATATTTCTCGTATGGGATTGCTTTTAAGAGGGTTAGAAAAAGGAGATGAAAAATGGTTGCGAACAGCACTACAAGATAAAATTCACCAACCTTATCGTCAAATTCTGATTCCAGGTTATAAAGCAGTACAAAAAGCAACTATGGAAGCAGGTGCTTATGGTATGGTAATTAGTGGGGCTGGTCCTTCTTTACTCGCTTTAACCCATTTTCAGAAAGCAAAAGAAGTAGCTGCTGCCATGTCAGAAGCATGGAATGCGGAAGGAATTAACGCACAAGCGCGTCCCCTGAATATTGATACAAATGGTGCTAGGAGTCGCCGAGAAATGGTTACTCGTAGGATGCGGTAGGGATTTAGAAAAGTAGATGGAGTTGATTTTTTTGCCCTTGCACTTCCCAAAATCAGATAAAATTTGCTACACTATCATCTAGAGTTGCAAGGGTAGTTTAGCTTAAATACAACGCATTATTTGCGTGGCGCGTTTATCTGAAGATGTAGCTCTTATCGCGCTTCTGTAGCTCAACTGGTAGAGCACCTCACTTGTAATGAGGGGGTTGCAGGTTCAAGTCCTGTCAGAAGCCTATCTAAAATTCACTATCTAGGATTCACTATCTAGGATTCTAAACGCTTTTGCCATTCACGATCGCCTTTTTCTAGATTATCTAATTCTTGGTCGATTAAATCTGTTTCGGTCGAATAGCTTAACTCTTCTGTACCGATAATTTGCTCCCGAGCAAATTGACGAGTATAATCGAGTTTTTGTTGGATAATTGCATCAGGATTTTCTAATTTTTCCGCCCGTTGAATACGCTGATTATTGCGTTGTTGAATTTTTGCATTTTTCTGTTGAATCCAAAAATAGCGAATTAAAGGGATAGCAAAAAAGGCAATACCATATCCTAATAATAGCCAATAAATAGAAGCGACAAAAGCAACGAAACCGCCAATTTGAGCAGCAACATTTCCCTGCATTAACGACCATAAGGTTAAGGCACCAATTATATTCACGCTTCCCAAGGCGATCGCCCCCATAATTTGACCGCTTCCCGCAGCACTGAAATGATAGGGATGTTCGGGTAGAATCTTAGTCAATTTTGAGGTTGCTTTTTGTTTTCCTGCTGTTACTTGTAATTCGGGAAAATAGTAAATAATTTCCCCTTCAGGAGAGACTTCAGGATAACCGTTAAATCGCGATAGGATAGGCAACATATAACTTTCTTCTTCAAGGGCGATCGCGTCGATCTCATCGAGATAGGGAGTGATTTGCTGGGCAATAATCGCCCCACTATTCTTGCGAATTAGGCGACCGATCTCTTGCCAACGTCGCTCTTCTAAGTCAATATTGGGATTACCATCTCCAAATAAGAAGGAAAAAATGGCTTCTAAAAAGTTGAGTTCGCTTTTTTCCGAGGAAGATGACGGCGATCGCCTCTGTCGCCGAGAATGGTCTGAGTAACCGTAACTGGGGTTAAAAATCCAAAAGAAATCAGACCAAAACCAAAAACGGGGAAAAAACCCAAATCCACCACCTCCCCTAGAATTAGAGGAACTTCCCCCACCTCCCCCACCGGAATCATTATCATTAGAAGAATTGAGAGCAATAATGATAATAAAGATCGCGAGAAAGATCAAAACAATAGAAAGAAGCAGAAGGATGCCAAAGGAAATCCGAATCAAGTAGAAAAGGACATTCCAGATTTTGTCCCACCACTCTTGCAGTCGCAAGCGTAAATATTTATTGCGGAGAATGGCTTGAAAATTTTTCGGGAAAACGTAGGCAATATCGCCAGATTCAGCAACTTGCAAATTCGCACCCGAATCTGATGCTAAAACCAATAATCCTTGCTGTGCTAAGTTGATATCTAATCCAGCTTTTGCCGCGATATCGCCCACAGTAACGCGATATCCAAGTTGTTCGACAGATTTAATAATGGCGGGGTTTGGAGTCATTGCCAGTTCTCAATCTTTTGAAGTTCTATCTTCTAGTATATAATTGAGAACTTACTCTTGGTTGGATCTGATAAAATCCTTGAGGAGCAATCGACTCCAACAAGTTCACTCTAATGATTGCTATAAATGGGATTCAAGCGATCGCAAAGTTTAGTAAGCTAAGGTTTCTAAAGTTTCCCGCAAATAAGAACGTACCAAGCTATCGATTCGATCGAGTTGATCACCATTTTGATCACCAGGAGCATTTTTGAGTTGTCGTTCTAGCATCCAACGCTGAAATCCGGAACTATTGGCGATCGCCTCTTTTAAACTACACCAAACCTCACAATCGTTGGTATTGCCAGTTTGTGCTGAAAAATCCGTTGCTGTCGAACTGGGCATTTGCACCTCCAAGGTTAACAATATTTTCACAATATTTTTATAATATCTTGATTTCTCTCTCCATTATGATGCAGATTACACAAAATCTGCTTAATTCTCTACGATTGGCGATCGCTTATCAAAAGAATAATTTTTAGTTATTCAGGTTTTTCTTCCTTGTTAAAATTACCATCTGTAGAGGGATTGACAGATTGTTCTAGAGGTTGTTCTAGAGATTGTTCTAGAGATTGTTCTAGAGGTTGTTCTAGAGATTGTTCTAGAGGTTGTTCTAGAGATTGTTCTAGAGGTTGTTCTAGAGATTGTTCTAGAGATTGTTCTAGAGATTGTTCTAGAGATTGTTCTAGAGATTGTTCTTTTGTCGATTCAGGTGCAGATATTTCTGGAGATGCGATCGCCAAAATATTATCAATTCTGATACCAAAAATAGAGAAATCTTGCCCAATATTTTCTATTTCGTAGGGTTCAACTTCCTCAAAACGAGAGTCTGAAGTGAGTAAAACCCCGAGGACGCTAATAGGAACTTGTAGGAAAAGATTAGCGCAGAGAAAAGCAATCGCTGCCAATAATAAGCCCAGTAAATGCCAGGGACTTGATAAAGGGGTGGCGATCGCAGCTAGAGGAGCCAGGGAGTAAATTTGCCAAATCGCCCAAATCATAAAAATGGCAACGGCGATCGCGGCGATGCGGGTTTTTAAAGTTTTCAACAAGCGCAAAATCTTACGCTGTTCGAGGGTCAGGCGATCGGGACGAACCGCCAGTACCAATAAACTAAAAATATCAAAAGGTCGCTGCCATTGCATCCAGGCGATCGGGAGAATCCCCGCGATCGCCAAAAAAGCAATTTCCAGCCCATAAGGAAGCACCGGATCTCCCGCCGCCAGTCCCAGCCATACCGCCAATAAACTCAAAGGGACGACAGCTAAACCTGCAAGGTGAATCCACAAAAAAGGTTGCGAGCGAAATGAGTTCATAGTAAGTGGTGACTGGTAACTGGTAACTAAAATTATACTGGCGAGAGGGTTCGGCGCTTCATGACCATTTGATAAGCCTCAATAATATCCCCCTCCTGCCAAGCGTTGAATTTAGCGATGCCAATACCGCATTCGTAACCAGCATTGACTTCCCGCACATCTTCCTTAACCCGTCGTAAGGAGTCGAGAACGCCACTATAGACGACTTCTCCATTGCGAAGCACCCGGAAGCGGCGGTTACGCACGACCTTGCCAGAAAGGACATAACAACCCGCCACAGAACCTTTGCCCACAGGGAAGACCGCCCGAACCTCTACAGTTCCTAAAGGTTCTTCCACTTCTTCCGGTTCGAGTAACCCTTCCATCGCCGCGCGAATATCATCCAAAAGTTGATAGATAATATCGTATTCGCGAATATCTACCCCTTCGCGATCGGCCGCCGAGGCAGCACCGAGGGCTAAATTAGTATTAAAACCAACGATAACCGCACCACTTGCCGCCGCCAAATCCACATCAGTTTCCGTCACCTCTCCAGGTGCAGAAAGCAATACGCGGATTTGTACTTCATTTTGTGGTAATTGCTCCAGGGAACTTAAAATTGCTTCCACAGAACCCTGTACATCGGCTTTAACAATGAGATTGAGTTCCTTGAGTTCTCCTTCTCGTGCTTGGGCAGAAATCGTGCTTAAAGAAACGCGACGGGACATTGCCTGTTGCAAGCGAGATTCTCGGTTTACCGAGGCGCGACTTGTTGCCACTGCCCGAGCTTCTTTTTCCGTGGGGAAGACCTCAAACTCGTCTCCGGCGGCGGGAACATCATTCATTCCCAATACCTCCACCGCAAAAGAAGGAGTGGCGGTATCTACCCGATTGCCGCGATCGTCAATCATGGCGCGAATTTTCCCGAAGGAAGCCCCCGCAACCAAACAATCTCCCCTTCGCAAAGTTCCATTTTGCACCAAGAGAGTAGCTACTGGACCGCGTGTTTTATCGAGGTTGGCTTCAATGACAGTCCCTTTGGCAGAGCGATCGGGATTCGCGGAAAGTTCTTCAAGTTCTGCCACCAAAAGAATCATATCCAAGAGAGTATCTAAATTCTCTCCCTTAATTGCGCTCACCGGGACCATAATCGTATCGCCACCCCATTCTTCCGACACCAAACCTTGTTCCGTCAATTCTTGTTTGATGCGATCGGGTTCAGCAGAGGCTTTATCGATTTTGTTAATCGCAACAATCAGGGGAACTTCTGCCGCTCGAGCGTGACCGATCGCCTCTTTGGTTTGTGGTTGTACCCCATCGTCAGCCGCCACCACCAAAATAGCAATGTCTGTCACCTTCGTTCCCCGCGCCCGCATCGCTGTAAAGGCTTCGTGACCTGGAGTATCAAGGAAGACCACCTGCTGCATCTTGCCGTTATGTTCCACATCGACATGATAAGCACCAATATGCTGAGTAATGCCCCCAGCTTCCCCTTGAGCAACCTTGGTTTTGCGAATAGAGTCGAGGAGAGTTGTTTTGCCGTGATCCACGTGACCCATAATTGTCACAACCGGAGGACGGAACTGCAAGTTTTCCAAATCTGCTACATCAAGCATCTCGCTCTTAGTTGCAGCAGCTTGGACTTCTTGAGTTTCTGTCTCGATTCCCAATTCTTCTACCACCATCTTGACAGTATCAACATCTAGAGTCTGGGTAATATTAACCGCAATTCCCTTAGAGAAAAGATGCTTGATAATTTCCGTTTCTGGCATATTGATCAGTTCTGCCAATTCTCGCAAACTCAAACTCCCCGTTAAAGCGATTTTTTCGGGAGGTTTTGCCGCAACTTTCCGCTCGGTTTTATTGCGAGACTCTTCTTTGGCACGATCTCGATCTGCCTTAACAGGGGGTTTTTTCGTCGCTTTGGCCGTAGGAGCCGCTTTGACGCGACTACCCGCCGGCTTGGCAGGACGAGCGATGGAGAGACTCACGGCGGCGGGTGCAACAAGGCTGTTGCGATCGACATCGAATTCATCGTCTTCGTCGTCAATAATTAACGCTTTCCGCTTTTTGCCTGCCTTGCCCGCTTTGGCTGCTTTACCAGCTTTGGCTTTACCATCTGCGTCTTCTTCCTCTTCTTCCCAGACTTTAGGCTTACGACTGACGTTAGGACGTTTGAGTTTGGGCTGAGGTCGTTCGGAAGAGGCGAGAAGGGGATCTCCATCAAAAACATCTTGGTCTTCAACAATTATCCCATCATCGAGATCGTCAGAGGCTATTTCCTCGATCGCTTTAGGTTTCCGCAGTTGTAATGGAATTGGTTTTTGCGGTTTTTGTTGCAGTTTTGCACCTGGTTTCGCTTTCTTTGCGTCTTGGTCTTTATTTCTTTCCTTATTACCGTCTCTGCTTTTACTGCTTGCACCAACCATCACCCCATCGGTTTTAACTTCTGTTCTACTGCCAGAACTTTTCCGCTCGGGTTTAGAGGATATGGGTCTTGGTACCTCCTCAAGGGGGCGATCGCTCCTGGACGAATCAGACTTTTTCCCTTTGCGAGGAGTGGGTCGCTCGTCAGTTTTTTTGGCCGAGGGGGGTTGAGGCCGGCTCGGGGGCAGGAGGAGTTCGCTTGTTTCTTCTGGTTTAACCTGTTGTCCCGGACGGCTTGCCTGCTGTTTAGCAGAATTTGAGCCAGATGGACGTTGGGGAGCGCCATTCAACGAGGGGAGCGACTGCTCTACCCCCTGTTTTTCTGAGACTTTTTCTCTCTCTTGTTCTCGTTGCGGGGTGCGAACCTGCGGCACGCTGGAGGCTTCTGAGGCAGCCCTGGGGGGAGAAGGTTTGGTTTTCAGAGGACGATTGGGAGGAGTGACAAGTTTCGGGTTATTGGGGCCATTCGGTCGGGAAATCATCGGGGAAGTTTGCCCGCGCTCTGAATGGGGCTCATTCTTAAGGATGCCGCGAATTTGGGGTTTGCGAGGACCCTTGGGACGCAGGGATTTTTCCGCAGCTTCCCGCTCCTCTCGGGATTTTGAGTGGGAATTGCGCTCGTTTTTAGGATGAGAGGGTCGGTAAGTTTTGGCGGACGCTCTAATCTGCTCGACTTGTGTATCTGTAATGGTACTGCTGTGACTTTTTACGGCAATGTCGAGTCGGCCGCAAATATCTAAAATGTCTTTGTTTTCCAAATTGAGTTCTTTAGATAAGTCGTAAATTCTGGTTTTTCCGTTGTTCATGCAATAGTCCCCGTTTTCGCGCTCGATGGTTGTTTGGGTGTAATGGTTGATTAAACATTGCTGGCTTTCATAATTTAGGTGTGATGATTTGGGTGTTAAGGTGGGTGGGAATTGCGCTTGTCGATCGCTGCCAGGCGCGATCGTAGCGTCTGATAGATGTTTTGGTAAACCTCTTGGGGGGCGTTTGCTTTAAGCGATCGCGCCAATCGGTTTTTCTTTTGGGCTGCCTCGAGGCAGTCACGTTGGGGACAGAGATAAGCAGACCGTCCCATGCCTTTATCTAATTGTACCGTTTGCTTGGAATTGACATCACCTCCTGTTTGTCTAACAATTCTCCAAAAGGCATTTTTGGGGGCAATTTTGCGGCAGGAAATACAGCGTCGCAGGTTTGGTTTCAAGAATTTTTTCACCTCCTGTCCTTAATTTATCTGGCATTGGCTGGCAAAATTGAGAGCATCGTAACTGCTATTTTCTCATTTTTTTTTGTTGGCGGATCGTCCCACTGGAGGAGAATTATTATTCTTCTTCAAGATTAGCCTCGGTTTCGGAAGTTACTGCACTACGGGTGGCCTGTTCGACTTTAAAGGCGGCTGTATCTTTAATATCGATTTTCCAGCCGGTGAGACGGGCAGCCAGGCGAACGTTTTGCCCGTCTTTGCCGATCGCCAAGCTGAGTTGGTTTTCGGGAACTAACACGAGGGCTTGACGTTCTTCGGCATCCACTAGGCGCACTTCATCAACTTTAGCGGGGCTGAGGGCGTTGGCAATATAGGTGGAAGGATCGGGAGACCAGCGAATGGCATCGATTTTTTCCCCGCGTAATTCGTTGACTACGGCTTGAATGCGGGAGCCTCTGGCACCAATACAAGCACCCACGGGGTCTACATCTCGTTCGAGGGTATCCACAGCAATTTTTGTGCGGGGACCGACATGGCGAGAGGGGGGGTTAGCTTCCCTGGCAATGGCGACGATACGAACGACTTCATCTTCGATTTCTGGGACTTCCGTGGCGAATAAATCCACAACTAAACCTGCTGCTGCACGGGAAGCCAGGAGTTGAGGACCGCGATGGATACCATCTTTAACTTTTTTTAACAAAATTTTAAAGGTAGCATTGGCGCGATAGTTATCGTTGGGTAATTGTTCCCGTTTGGGCAGTTCTGCTTCCACTTCCGGTTTGCCAAAACCACTGGTAACGGCGACGATCGCGGACTGACGTTCAAAGCGGAGAATGCGGGCGTTGAGGACAGTTCCTTCTAGGTCTTTGAATTCGTCTTGAATCATTTTGCGCTGGCGATCGCGCAGTTTTTGCAGCAGAACTTGTTTAGTTTGAATGGCGGCCATGCGTCCAAATTCTTTTTGGTCTGGGGTGACATCCAAAACGACGGCCTCTCCGATCTGGACTTCGGGAAGAAAGGCCTCTTCTGTGTTGTCTTGTTCTTTGGTTTTCAGCAAACTTTGCACTTCTTCGAGGGAAATATGATGATCGGTAGTATATTGATCGGTATTTTCAATTTCTGCCACGATCGTTTTGGTGGAGAGGATACAAAACCCTTCTTCTTCCGTATCGAGTTCGACATCGAAATTATCGAAATAATCTTCGCTATACTGAATGCGTTTTTCGAGTTGCTGCGATCGCCGATAGCGTTCGTAACCTTTTAACAGGGCTTCCCGCAGGGCTTCTTGGACTTCAATTTCCGGGAGGTGATATTGAACGCTAATCTCTTCGAGCATTTCTTTGAGTCCTGGCAAAATAACTAGGGACACGGGAATATCTCCTTAAGTGATGGGGTGTAGGGGTCTAAAATTCCTTTAACTTTCAGCTTTGTCCCAAAGTTGAATTTTAGCGATCGCCTCTCGCGGGATAGCGATGGTGCGACCTTTCTGATTAAGATAGAGGCTAGTTTCATCTCGACCCTGAAGCCGTCCTTGCCATTCTTTTTTCCCATCAAAGGGGGCGTAGGTTTTAACGAGGACGGAAAAGCCTTTAAATGTAGTAAATTCTCGCTCTGTGGTTAGTTGACGGGAAATTCCGGGGCTGGAAATTTCTAAGACATAAGCATTGGGAATAAGTTCGATTGTATCGAGATGTTCTTCTAGGGCGCGACTCATCCGTTCGCAGTCTTTCAAGCTGGTTTCCTGGTTAGGGTTGCGAATATCCACGCGCAAAATGGGGGGATGTTTATTGGTTTGATAAACGGCTCCCACTACGTCCAGTTCCAGTTTTTCGGCGATGGGGGTTGCGAGTTCGAGAATTTGGGGGATCAAAGGATGAGTCACAATCAAGAAATTAAGAGAAAAAATTCACGGGATAGTGTCAACAGAAACTAGACTCAACAAAAAAAGCGGGTACCACCCACTTTTCCAACTTTCCAATTTGTCTTTGGTCGTTGGGGATAACTTCCCTCGCGAAGTCATACCGCAATTTCTATGATAGGTCAAGCGGTTCTTTGTTGCAACTGCTACAGATTGTCTGAAGAGGAAAGACGGCGATCGCCTTTTTTGCTCCGGGACGGGCTGAAAATTCACCACGGAAGGGGAAACATGGCGGGGCAATCGCTTTTATGCTGATTTTTACTTTTAAGATAGGGTAGACTTATCCGCGATCGCCGCTCCATTCTTGCAGCAGTTTCCCATGAGCAATACAATCCAAGAGCCTCAAACTGTCCGGGTGATTATTTTTCCGGTACTTCATTATCTTTTTGCCCTTCCTCTCAAGGCCGTTTTAAAAATTATTCCTCGTCCTCCGGAACTTGATGAAGGTTTTGATGATGCGGGACTGCTAGAAATCGAAGGGGAAACTGTTCTCTTATTAAACTTAATTTGGATTCTGGAAGAATGGGAAAGTGGCGATCGCCGTCCTTGTCCTGGGGCGTATCTCATTCTAATTCGCAATAATCAAGGACAATTGTGTGGGATTGAAATTGATGAATTACCGAGTACCCTTGATTTACCCAGAGCGATCGTGCAGGAGTTACCTGGTTCTTCGCGTCAGGCTAATCTCGGTCGTTTGGCGCAATACGTGGCGCTTTGGCAATCCGAGGAGGAGGAAAATCCCGACAAGAAACCAATTTTTCTCCTTGATGTCTCCATGACGACTCATTCCCTTCTCTATCCCAGTTCTTGAATAAATGCCCTAAATAAAGCGATCTACCGTGTTTTTCAATTCTTCGGGATCGATGGGTTTGGCCAAATAGGCATCTGCACCTAGCATAGTTCCCCAAGTGCGATCGACCTCTGTTCCTTTGGTGGAACAGATAATCACGGGAATATTTTTGGTTTCGGGATTAAGTTTGAGTTCCCGACAAAACTCAAAACCGCTCTGGCCTGGGAGAATGACATCTAGAAAGATAATATCGGGTTTGCTACTTGCCATTTTACCGTGAGCGTTATCAACATCCGACACCAATACGACCTGTAAGCCCGCTTGGGTTAGAGTGCGTTGCATAAAGGCTTGTTCGGTTTTGCTATCTTCGACAACTAGAGCTATTTTCATCAGAAAAATGAGTCTTTAAGGAATAATTCTATCACTTTTTCCGGCAGCAGGCGATCGCAATTCCTCAATAATGTGAATCAATGTGAATCTAATGATCTCGTCAAACTAATCGTGACTTGGCCGCCAAAATCGGGGATCGGTGCAGCCAGTTTTGTTAAATCTATTTGTACTCGCTGTATTTTTGCAAAGGTTAATAGTTTCTCAACAATAACTGTTGCTAGTTTTTCAATCAGGGCAAATTTTTCTGTTTGCACGATCTGTCGCACCAGATTAATCGTCTCGCGGTAATCAAAAGTATCTTTGAGATCGTCACTATTAGCAGCTGTTTCTATATCCAGCCAAACAACTAGATCGATCTCAAACCATTGTCCTAAAACCTGTTCTTCCGGTAAAGCGCCTGTATAACCGTAAGCACGAATTCCTGTTATTTTAATTGCATCCATTTTCTATTGTTCAAGATTATTCATCAAGATTTTTATGAGTGAAAGGTTTAGCATTATTACCAGAATAAGTCGCAACAATGTGACCATTGCCAGTAACTTGATATTTGTAGGTGATTAATCCTTCTAATCCTACGGGTCCTCTGGGGGGCATTTGTTGGGTGCTAATTCCCACTTCTGCGCCAAAACCATAACGAAAACCGTCAGCAAAACGAGTTGAACAATTATGATATACTCCGGCTGCATCAACTTGGTTCAAGAATTTTTCAGCAGCGTCACGATCGCCGGTGATAATTGCCTCGGTATGTTTTGAGCCATATTGATTAATATGGGCGATCGCTGCTTCTAGCGAGTCTACAATCTTAATAGAGAGAATTAAATCGCTGTATTCTGTGTGCCAATCTTCTTCTGTTGCAGAGTCTACAGGTAAAAACTCTAAAGTGCGATCGCAGCCTTTTAATTGGACTTCTTTTCCTTGCAAAGCCTCGGCAATTTTAGGTAAATAATCCTGGGCAATATCCGCGTGAATGAGTAATGTTTCAATGGCATTACAAGCCGCAGGATAGCCAACTTTGGCATCCAGAATAATAGGAATTGCTTGCTCGATGTCTGCTGCGCGATCGACATATAAATGGCAAATTCCATCAGCGTGACCCAAAACAGGAATGCGAGTATTATCCTGTACATAGCGAACAAAAGAATTAGAGCCGCGAGGAATAATTAAATCTACATATTCATCTAATGCTAATAAAGCGCGAATTTCTGCCCGTGTGGTTAAGAGTTGTACGGTATCGGGATTAACTTTCGTTTTTTCTAAGGCTTGATGAATAATTTTAGTTAATATCTGACAGGAATTGAGAGCCTCTTTCCCTCCCTTGAGAATAACGCCATTTCCAGATTTAATTGCCAAGCTGGTAATTTGAATTAAGGCTTCGGGACGTGCTTCAAAAATAATCCCTAAAACCCCTAAAGGACAAGTGACTCGCTTCAGAATTAACCCTTCATCTAGTTCTCGATAAATTTGTACTGTTCCCACCGGATCTGCCAATTTTGCCACATCGCGCACTCCGGCGATCGCGGCATTCAATTTTGTTTCCCCCAGTTTCAACCGCGCAGATAAGGCTTGAGGAATCCCTTCTTTTTCAGCCCTTTCGCAGTCAATACGATTCGCTGCTTGAATTTCCGTGGTAGATGCTGCTAGTGCTTGCGCGATCGCCTCTAAAGCATCATTGCGGTCTTTTGTTGATAATAGAGCAAGCTGTCGAGCCACGTCTCGCGTTTTTCTGGCAATGTCTGTCAGGGTTATTTCTTCTGGTTTTGGCGTACTAATTTCCAGGGCAACCATAAAAAAATCTCTAAAAATTAAGTCTCTAAAAATTCCAAATTCTCATATTACAGCAAATTGGAGTCTAAAAAACTAATTTCGTGCAGTCAAATTAATAATCAAATCGAAACGAAACTCATCAACCCAAATCTCGATCGCCTTAGCTAGGGATTTATATTCAGAAGGAATTGTTGTCAGTAAAGGTAAAAGAAGAGTGCGATCGCACTGCATTGCTGCTTCATTAACAGCCAGTATCCATTCCGAAGGCATTTTCAGCAACTCTTCTTGCAAATCATCCCTCGACTCATTCCCTTGTCTATTGTAGGTTTGTTCCATCGTAGTGTCTGCATAGGAATAACGCACTCCTAAATATTGCGACATCTTCTCCAATAATACTTCAGTGTGACAAGGTTTGCGAACAAAATCATCGCATCCAGCCTCCATTGCGACGGCATAATCTTCCTCAAATACCCTCGCAGTCAGGGCAATAATAATAACAGAATTGAATTCTTTTGTTGTCGAATTATCTCTATTTTTTTGTTGCTTTTCTTCTTGTTGCCGAATTTTTCGCGTAGTTTCATAACCATCCATTATTGGCATTTGTAGATCCATCCAGATCAAATGAGGCTGAAAATTATGCCAAAGGGCGATCGCTTCTTGCCCATGTTTCGCTTCAGAAACTGTAAATCCAAGCTGCTCTAATACTTGAGCCAGAAAATGCCGATTTTCTGGGGAATCATCAACAATTAAAATACGATATTCGGGTTGATTGGGTGCCAAGCCGATCGCCAGAAGATTAGTAGAGATATTGGTAACATTGGCAACATTTCCCAAACCTACTGGGATGGTAAACTTAAATATGGAACCGCGATCGGGAATGCTAGTTGCGGTAATTTCTCCTCCCATTAAATGGACAAATTGCTGAGAGATAGCTAAACCTAACCCCGTCCCTTCAGAAGAATTAAGTCCAACTTGGGTTTGCTCGAAGGGTCGAAATAGTAAATTCATCTCCTCGGTTGCAATCCCCACTCCTGTATCTTCAACCTCAAAATGAAGGGTTATTTGTTGCCTGTTCCCTCTTGCCTGTTCCCTCTTGCCTGTTCCCTCTTGCCTGTTCCCTGTTTCCTCTAAAATCAACTGACTGACCCGTAAAATCACCCGACCTTTCTCGGTAAATTTAATCGCATTTCCTAATAAATTAATTAAAACTTGGCGCAACTTATTTTCATCAGAGTAAATATAACGGGGAACATCAGTACATTCTTGAAATAATAGTTCTAAACCCTTATTCTTGGCTTTGAGGTGCAGCATCCCCTTAATCGTATCCAATAAACAATATAAATCGAAGCAATCTTCCGCAAAAGTAACTTGTCCAGCTTCAATTTTAGACATAGAAAGTACATCATTAATTAAAGTCAATAAATGCTCTCCACTATAATTAATAATATTCAAATAATTTTGTTGTTGAGCAGTGAAATTGGCTGCGTCATTTAAGAGTTGACTGAAACCGAGAATAGCATTAAGAGGTGTGCGAAGTTCGTGACTCATTTTAGCCAGAAATTGGCTTTTTGCTTGGTTAGCAGCTTCTGCATCTTCTTTTGCTTGTTGTAATTCTATTTCTGCTCGTTTGCGATCGCTGATATCCTCTAAAATTTCTGCAGCATAACAGGGTCGTCCTTGAGAATCATAGACTAAAGAAACAGTTTTATTGCCCCAGATTGTCGTGCCATCTTTGCGAATATAGCGTTTTTCAAGACTATAGGTAATAATTTTACTTGCCCATAATTGCAAATATTGTCCGAGATCTGCGGTAAAGTCATCTGGGTGAGTAATATCTTGAAAAGTTAACCGGTAGAGTTCTGATTCGCTATAGCCCAAAATATCGCAATAGCTTTGATTAACGCGCAGGCATTTTCCTTCGCGATCGCTTTGAGCAATGCCGATCGCCGCTTGATTAAAAGTAGCATTTAAAAGAGTTTCGCTTTCGTGAATGACTTCTTCTGCCCGCTTGCGCTGGGTAATATCGTCTAATACACCTAAAATACCGATAACATTGCCATCGCGATCGTGGATGGGTACCCGGTTCGTTTCCAGCCAAACGGGTTTACCTTCATTATTTGGGCGGTATTTAAGGGAAATATTATGTAACTCCGGCTGATTGGAAGTCATAATATAGTTGTCTTTGGCGCGATAGTAGTCTGCGACAGCGCGATCGGGGATCAAGTCGTAATCAGTTTTCCCCGCAACAGCTTCAGGACTTTCCAAACCCGCCGCTTTAGCCCAATGCTCATTACAACCGAGAAAAACAGAGTTCGTGTCTTTCCAAAATACTTGTTGGGGAATATTATCGAGAATTAAACGCAAGTATTGTTTTTGCTCTTCAAGGGCAAGTTCGATCTGCTTGCGCTGGGTAATATCTTGAACTTGATAAATTGCAGAGAGAGGCTTGCCGATCGCATCTCGTCGCACATAAATCTCGATGGAGGCATAAACAATGCGCCCGCTTTTCTGCACGAAACGCCCTTCCCAATTTTTTTCACTGGTTTCATTATCAATTAGGCGTTGAAAGGTTGTTTTTAGGGTTGGGCGATCGCCAGGATGGAGAAAATTATAAAACTGCTCCCCCACAAAGTCCCGATAAGGATAGCCCAATAAATGGCAAAAGGAAGGATTAATATCCAAAAATGCCCCCTTTACCGACAATTCTGCCATGCCAATAGGAGCCGAACGAAATAGATCGCGGAATCGGGTTTCGCTGGCTTGGCGATCGCGCATTTCCAACACAAGGGAAACTAAATTGCCGAGGGATCGCATAAAATTTTCTTCTTCGGGAGTCCAAGTATGGAGAACTTTTGTGCGTTCAATGCGAATGGCACCGCGAATTTTTTCTGCAAGGCGAATGGGAACATCAAGAAAGGAAGTAATCTGTAAGGGTTGCCAATAGGTCGCTTTTAATTCCACCACTCGGGGATCGTTTTGAGCGTCAGTGACCGCAAGAGGGCGATCGCCGGCTAAGAGTTGAAAATAAAGAGGATAATCGGCGATCGCCCATTCCAGTTGAGGGGTTGAGTTTGGGAAATGGGGGGTTGGGGGATTCTTCTGAAAAATTTCTTCGCAGCGCATCACCCCAGTTGTCTCATCGAGTAACCAAATACTCACTCGTTCCACTGCAAGGGTTTGGGCTGTTTTTTGGCTAATGGCGGCAAAAGCAGCGTGCAGATCTCCTTGATAGAGAGATTGGGTTTTCGCCAACATTACTAAAATCTCATCTCGCTCTTGTAACTTGCGGTGATTATCTTCTAAGGCTTGCGTCCGTTGTTGCACGACTTTTTCTTGTTCTGCATTGGTTTTCGAGAGGGTTTCTAGCACTTCCTGTAATTTTCTTAACATTTGCACGAAGGAACGCCCTAAAATTCCCAATTCGCGGATATTTGAGGTGGTCAAAGAAGTAATCGCTTCTGAAGTAATCAGGCGATCGCCCGAGGAAAATCTCTCTCGGTCTGAATTTTGGCTGAATTGTTGGCTGACTGCGGCTAATTGCAGAATGGGGATACAAATCCAACGAGCGGTTAAAATACCCGCACCGGTAGAGAGGATTAAAGCTAGAGCGCATAGGGCGATGGTTTGGCGCGTATTGGCGTGAATTTGCCCCATAAAATCAGTTTCGGGGATCGTCACAACTATTAGCCAATCTAAGCCCGCATCGTCTCCTAGGGGGGTCACTTGGACGAATTGAGTGCGATCGTCAAGGGCAAAATTTAATTGTTGCGTGTCTTCTAGATTTTCTAGGTTAGGCAATTGTTGTTGCAGGTGCTGGGCGGTCAAACGGATGAGGCGATCGGGGGCGCGGCGAGCCTGAATGCGTCGGGGTCGTTCTTCTTCGCTAAAAAATACAGAAATTTCCTGAGAGGTGGCAATTAATGCTCCTGTTCGTTCCATCACAAAAGTAACTCCCGATTTGCCGATTTCCATCTCTTGGAGAAATTCGCGAAAGCGGGTCAGGAGAATATCGCTGCCTAAAACCCCCTGCAAGCGTCCGTTTTCGTCATAGAGGGGATGCACCGCCGTAATTGCTAAATCTTCGGCAGTATAGTCGGGATAAACCTCACTCCAAGCAATTTTTGGAGTGCGGTGGGCAGTCTTGTACCAAGGTCTTTGACGGGGATCGAAATCGGGAAAAAGCTGGTCAATTCCTGCGCGATCGCCTTTCTCATTGATGCGGTAGCGGCGAGTAATTTCATCCTGCTTCGGATCGCGAATGCCAAAAGATAAACTCCCATTACCTTGACGTTTGGCCGAAACATATTCTCCTGTTTCTGTCGCGAAATAGTTGGCGGTTAAGGTGGGAAAGACTTGCAGATGCTGCCACATCTGGCGTTCTAAGGCGCGATCGCGAAAGATACTGGCTTCTTCCCAAGAGATGGTTTGAGCATTAAAGGCATTAGTACCTCGCGGGATGGCCAGATAAGCTCGTAGGTGTTCTTCAATGCGCGTGCTAATCTCCTGTCGGAGGTTTCCGGCCACTTCATTGACGGCTTTTTGACCGTTACGAAGGGAGAGCCATCCGGTTAACCCGACAGCGAAACCAATCTGTAAGACAAAAGGAACAATGAGAACTAAACGCAAAGGAAAATCTTTCATGGCTAGGAAAAATTAGCGCTGCCATTGAAGGTATTATTTCATTTTGCTGGATCGGTTGGATTTGTGGGGATTATTCACTGGTTCCCCTTAATTTTCCTTCATTGTTCATTGATAATTGTTCACGGTTTTGTTTTAACGCTGACCGGACCATTAACAATAGTTTGGCAGGCGAGGCGATAACTGGGGGGTTTTCTTTTTAACTTCCGTTTTTCTACATCCGTCCGTTCGGAAAGATTTTCCATTCCCTCGACAATTTCGACGATACAAGTTCCGCATTGACCGTATCCGCCGCAATTCATTAACTTGCCTTTCAGGGTATAAAGATCGATATCATTTCCCAAGGCTTTTTCCCGCAGGTTTGCACCATCGGCAGCGATCGCTTCTTTCTTTTCGTTAACAAAGGTAATATTCGCCATCTGTTCTCCTTACGACAATCTTAGTTTTTATTCTATGAAGAAATGCAACGAAATGTAAATCTTTCTGGATAGGAGGAAGCGGCGATCGCGCGATCGCCGTTTTCTCATTCCCTGATTAAGGTAAATCAAAGAGGCGATTATCGGGAACATTACTCACCGCCCGTTGCAGAGCGACCAAAGCGCGGTTGTAACCTACTATTGCTGTGAGTAAATTGCCCCGCGATCGCGTCAGTTCGGTTTGCGCGTCAATGACATCGGTTTGAGTCCCTACCCCTGCTTGAAAGCGCAAGCGAGCCAATCGTAAACTCTCTTCCGCCAACTGTACCGCCACGGTCGCGGTTTTAATATTCTCATCGCTGGCTGTTAGATTTTCGTGGGCTTCCTCCACTTCAAAGCGAATGCTCTTGCGCTGTTGCTCAAAATTGACCTCAGCAATTTCAATATCTAACTCCTCCTGTCGGCTGTTGGCTTGGGCTGCGCCCCCATCAAACAGATTCCAGGAGAGGGTCGCACCGATCGCATAGCCATCGGCAAATCCCTCGCCAAAATTGAGAATATTGGCGACATTATAGTTGGCAAATAGGCTCACTTGGGGTCTGAGAACCGAGAGGGCGACTTGGCGCTGTTGTTCGTCGATCTCTCGCTGAACTAACTGCTGCTCCAATTCCGCGCGATTGCGATAGGCCAGAACAATTGTATTTTCTAGGGACAAATCCCAAATCCCCGCCGGTTCGATGCTATCGGCGATGGTGACTTCAACCTGTTCCCCTAAAGATAATATTTGTACCAATTGTCGCTGGCCAATCCTGCGATCGGCGCGAGCATTGACTAAACTCTGCTGACTGTTGGCCAGTTCTACTCGCGCTCGCAAAACGTCAAATCTCGTCCCCAAACCCGCCTGTTCAAGCAGTTCTGCATCTCGTAAGGTTTGTTTGGCTGCATCCACGGCAGCTTGTTCGATCCCCACCGTCGCATCGGCTTGTTGCAGGGCATAGTAAGCATTAGCCGTATTGAGGCGCAATTCTTCTACCACCCGTTCGACTTCCAATTGGTTAAAGCGCACGGTTTCTTCTGCTTGGCGGATTTGAGCGGGACGAGAACCGCCATCATAGAGGGTATAGCTTAATTGCAGAGTTCCATCCACTAAGTTCGTGGCGGTGCTGCTAGTAGAAGCGCTCAAACCTCGATTCCTCAAGCGGCGATTGGAAAGTTCTGAGGTTGCAGAATCCGTGCGACTGAGATTAATCTCGGCACTAAGGCTGGGAAAATTGGCTGCTAAGGCTTCTCGCAGGGCTGCATCGGCTTTTTCTAGATTGAGCCAGGCTTTGCGCCAATCTTGATTATTACGACGCGCTAGGGCGATCGCCTGATTTAAGGTGATCGGTTGCGAGAGATCGATGGTAACTTCATCGGGTTCCGTGGGAAACAGTAGGGGATTACCACTGGGATTGAGGTTTTCCGGAGGAGGAACAACTTGACGACCTCGAATCGAAGGCTCTTCGATAGGATCGTCGAGAAAGGGGGAAACTTCGTCAACAATTGTTCCCGGATTGTTATTCTCAATATTGCCCTCCTCGAGATCGAGGCGATCGGGAGAGGGTTCCAACTCGACTTCTTCCTCTAAAGGGGGGGGAAATAGGGGAAATGTTTCATTTTCATCTTCATCTTCCGACAGTTCCGGCAATTGGGTCGTTTCAAGGCTTGAGGGAGTTTGAGCCAAGTCTTCGGTGTCTTCGGGAATTATCCTGGGAATATCTGCTTCCCAGGATAATTCCAGAGCAGAGTCAGAAGGGACAATTGCTTTGATAACCTCGGTTTCAGAAGACGCTGGGGTGTTTAAGATGACATGATGCAGGAATATCTCCTCGGTGTTAGTCTCTTCAGCCAGATCACCATTAGGACTCGAGGCTAAGGAAGAGGTGTTGAGATTCCTTGTTTTATCCAAAACAATTCTCTCTCGGGTTTCGGACTGCACTTCTGGTTGTCCAACCTTCAAGGCTGGATTTTTGTTCAGTTTTTCTGTTACTGCCGAGGGAGAAAAATTTATGTTTGAAGAGGGGTGACTCAACCCAAGGTTTGGGGATGAATCCATCGATGAATCCACTGTAAGCGATTCCTGAGATATCGCTGGCACTCCATAACCAAAAGCAAAGACCGCTCCGGCACTCACAACCACTAGATGACGAAAAACTAACATTAAATTTACTGATTCCGTTTCTACTCTATAAAAGGCAAAGTCAGGATTAAACTGTGAAGCGATCGCAACACAAAGTTAATTGTACAGATAATTCGCTTTACTCTACCTTGCTCGGGGCGATCGGTTAAGCTAAAACCAGAGCAATTTCCTGATCGCCCCTCTACCGCTCTCCCGCGAGCATGACTAAAATTCTTGTAACCAAATCTCAATAAAATATTAAGATATGTTTAAGAGCTATAACTAAATGGCGAAAACTGCAAGGCAAGTGGTAGGGTCTATGAAGTATTCTGCGAGTATTGAGTTTCTAGAGGGGAAAGAACATTGGCTTTACCACAAATCCACGCAACAACCGAATTATTCCACGAAGATATTAGCGAGTATGTAGCTGAGTTACAACTTCACATGACGTTACACGCAAGGAATCTTGTGCCGTCTTTTCCTGAAGAGAGACAAACAAAGACACAGCCATTAGATAGTCGAGTTCAATTGCTTCAAGAAAGTCAGGCAAATATAGAAAAGTTAGTCTCTCGCCAAGAGATTTTATCTTGTCGCCTTTGATCTTTGATCTCTCATAATTCATAGCTTAAAGCGCGATCGCCATCAAAAAAGCGGCGTGGGGACTCCCGTTAGACCCGACAGGGTTAGCGGTTCTCGGAAACGCCGCCAACAGAGGAAATTGAGCGAAGCGAATCAT